>JAFAGF010000226.1 GCA_023422975.1 Pseudomonadota bacterium | reverse complement strand
GTGCTCAACAGGCCACCACCACCGGGGGTGACACAAGCGGACAGCAACAAAGCCGATGCAGCGCCGAGCAGAGACAAAGCTTTTTTGGACATGGCGAAACTTCTCTTTCTTAGAAATTAGAAACAGTGATGAAGGGGATGCAACTGGTGTTGCAGGCGATCAAGGCAAGTACCAGCTGGAGCCTCTCCAGTGCCAGTAATACGGGGCAGCGCTGTACCAGTGCCCCCACGACTTCCGATCCGCTTCGCGGACTTGGTAATTGGCGTGCTCGTTCGTTTTGGCGGCCTGCGCCTGCGGCAGCAGGCGCAGTGCTTCTTTGTGACCTTGGGCGGCAGCACGGGTCAGCCAAGCTTCTGCCTCTGCAGGATCGGCACCCATTTCTTCAAAGCCCATCAGGTAGATGCGGCCCACGGCAAATTGGGCTTCCACCAATCCCTGGTCGCCAGCCTTGCGCATCCATTCAATGGCTTGGTAGCTATCGCGCACCACACCATCTCCACGCAGCAGACGAAGACCCAGGTCATAGGCCGCTTTGGGGTCTTTTTCACCCAATTGCTCAAGAGCGGCCAAACGGCGTTCGGCCTCGGGGGCCGAGGGGGCTTCTTGGCGTGTGACGGTGTTGCGGTGTTGATTGACGCAGCTATTGCCGGTGCACACGCGGACGGTGTCTGGCCGTGACAGTTGTGAGGACGGAGACTGTGTCGCGCATGCCGTCAAAAATGCGCTGCACAGAGAGAACCACACAAATTTTTTAGAAAGCATGAGGTCTCCTCCGCTAATTTTTAATGGCGCCATTCTTGTGGGTTTTTTCAAAAAGTGCACATATCGTTTCTTTTTGATACGTTTTGACGACTTTTAACTATTTGTTGTGCAAAGTCATAGCCGTCTTGTTCAATGCCTGGCCCTGGGCATAAGGGTGCGTAGGTCTGTGCTTTGGTGCAACATCGGCCCATGCGTTTTTTGAACAACTGGATCTGGCCCTTGCCTGCACTGCTGGTGTGGGTCTTGGTATGGGCGTGCTTTGTGGGGCTGCAGCAACTGGGCATGCTTGCGTGGGTTGCTGCGCTGGTGGCTTCTGGTCTGGGGCTGACTGCCAGCCTGTTTGGACAAACTTGGTGGCGGCGCAGCATGCTGGCCATGGGCTTTCCGCTGTCATGGATGGTGCTGGCGGCCGGGAGTGTGCCGGCATGGCTCTGGCTACTGCCGTTGGGGGTGTTGCTGCTGGTCTATCCCTTGAATGCATGGCGGGATGCCCCGATCTTCCCTACGCCTACCGGTGCGCTGGATGGTTTGGCCGCACACATTGCCTTGCCCGAAGGAAGCAAGGTGCTGGATGCAGGCTGTGGTGTGGGGGATGGACTCAAGGCGCTGCGCCGTGCGTGGCCAAAGACCCATATTCATGGGGTGGAGTGGAGTTGGCCGCTGCGCTGGCTGTGCGCGCTGCGCTGCCCTTGGGCGACGGTACGCCAAGGGGATTTGTGGCAGAGCGACTGGTCACAGTTTGATGTGGTGTATCTGTTTCAGCGACCTGAAACCATGAGCCGCGCTGCCGTGAAATCTTTGGGGGAGATGCGCGAAGGCTGCTGGCTGGTGAGTTTGAATTTTCCGGTTCCCGATGTCACGCCCACCTATGTGGCCGAGCTGGAGGACGGGCGTGAGGTTTATGCCTATCAAACGCCTTTGGCGGAAGTGGACCGCGACAGTGTGGAGAGCGACGAAATCGCTGGCATGCTGCCCCTGCGCCCGCAAGGCATTGTGGTCAATGGCCAGAGTTTGTACCCTCGCAAAGGCCGCCCGGGTGGAAGGCGGCGGGCACATTAAGTCGAGTGTGCGCTGGTGTGCTGCTGGCCCAGAAAGGTGGCGGCGGTCATACCCACGGTGCGGCGTACCAGAGCACTGAAGGCGCTGGGGGTGTAGCCCAGTTCTGCCGCAATGTGGGCAATGGGCAACTGGCGTGCTGCCAGGGCGACGGCCTTGGCCAGCACCACCTGCTGGCGCCATTGGGTGAAGGTGCAGCCCAGTTCGGTGCGAAACAGGCGTGCCACGGTGCGCAGGCTGGCGCCGGTGTCCAAAGCCCACGCTTCCAGCGTGTCATGGCGCGTAGGGTCTTCCAGCACGGCCTCACACAAGTGTTTGAGGCGCTTGTCCTGGGGCAGGCGCACACCCAGATGAATCACCGCCGCGCGGCGGATTTCATCGCAGACCAGCGCGCTCAAATGGCTTTCGCGCGTTTGCTGTGCAGGCGATAGCGGCCCGGCGTGGTCGCTGCCAATATCCATTTCCACCACCAGCGCGCGCAGCAGGGGCGTGGCTTCCATCACACGGCACTCCTGCCAGTCGGCATCATCCATCCAGCGGGCTTGGGCACCACCGCCATGCGCTTGTGGCAGAAAGTACAGGGTGTACAGGCATGCGGTTTCCACCATAGTGACTGCATGCTGCACCCCGGGCGGCACCCAGACGGCGCGATGCGGTGGCACGATGTAGGTGGCGTTGGCCAGTGAGAGCTTGATGACGCCACCCGTGGAGATGGCCAGCTGGGCCCACGGGTGGGTGTGGGGCATGATCAGCGTGTCTTTGTCCAGCTCACGCATTTTGGAGCGTACAGGGCGCTCTGGATGCGGCTGGTAGAGCTGGGGATCCAGGATCGGAATTTGCGCCAGCGTGCGGGCGTTACGGTGTGGATTGACCCCGGGTGCAGCAACAGGCAAAGCAGCAGAAGTAGGCATGGTGCATGGGTTGGCAGATTTGCGATAGCTTTTGGCAGACTATCGCATACCTGCCGAATGCTTGCTGCCTAAGATGCCATCCATGACTGCTTCTGTGAATGTTCCCGCTCCCGAGCGCCGTGATGCGCGCACCATTGGCCTGGTGGGTTTGGCCCATGGCTCTTCGCACTTTTTCCACCTGCTGCTGCCGCCGCTGTTTCCCTGGCTGATTGCCGACTTTGACACCAGCTACTCGCAGCTGGGCGTCATGGTGTCGCTGTTCTTTATTGTCTCGGGCACCGGGCAAATGCTCTCGGGCTTTATCGTGGACAAGGTGGGCGCACAGCGCGTGATGTTTGCTGCGCTTAGCAGCTTTGTGGTGGCGGGGCTGGTGGCTGCTGTGGCGCAGAACTACGCCATGCTGCTGGCGGCTTCTTTCTTTGCGGGCTTGGGCAATGCGCCGTTCCACCCCGTGGACTTCACCATTTTGAACAAGCGCGTAACGGCCAAAAACATCGGCCATGCGTTTTCGGTCCACGGCATCTCGGGCAATATCGGCTGGGCCACTGCGCCCGTGTTCATGTTGGGCATTACCACCACCACCGGCTCATGGCGCATTGCCTGCGCATGTGGGGCGCTGTTTGCCGCGCTGGTGCTTGTCACCATGTGGTTCAACCGCCGCTGGCTGGATGACAAGGCCTTTGACAGCGCTGCGGCCCCCAAGGCCCACGCGGCAGCCAGTGCGGCCGAAGAAAGCCCGTTTTCCTATCTGAAGCTGCCCGCTGTGTGGATGTGCTTTGCCTTCTTTTTCTTCAGCACCGTGGGCCTGAGCGCGATCCAGAACTACGCCAGCACGGTCTTGCACTTGATGTATGGCCTGCCGCTAACGCAGACTGCCTTGGTGGTGACGGGCTTTATGTTGTGCGGTGCGGTTGGCATGGTGGGAGGCGGTTTCTTGGCGCAGCGTGTGCAGCGGCTGGAGAAAATCATTGCCACGTTTTTGCTGCTGGCGGCGGGGTGCCTGGCGCTGGTGGGCACGGGGTGGTTGCCCGGTACAGTGGCGCTGATCGTGGCGTCTGCCGCAGGCTTTGGCCACGGCCTGGCCGGCCCCTCGCGTGACATGCTGATCAAGCGTGCGACCCCCTCGGGCGCTACCGGCCGCGTGTATGGCACGGTGTATTCGGGGCTGGACAGCGGTTTTGCCGTGGCTGCCCCCATGTTTGGCTGGATGATGGACCACCAGATGCACAGCCAGGTCTTTTTTGGCGCAGGCATCGCCTTGGCAGTCAGCGTGTTGGCGGCCAGTGCGGTGGGCGTGCAGTTGTATCAGAAGACAAAAACAGGAACGTCTGCCGCTAGTCCTGCTTAGGTTTTCGATATATTGAGCGTTGAGAGCTAAAAAGGGAGCACGCTATGTGCTCCCTTTTTTATGGCTTCTGCAGCAAGGTGTGCGGGACTCAGGCCGCAGCCTATTGCTATTGCGCGCGGATTACAGCGCGAAAATCTTGCCTGGGTTCAGGATGTTTTTCGGGTCCAGTGCCTGCTTGATGGCAGCCATCATGGCAATGGCGCCGTCGCCGCATTCCTCGCGCAAAAAGTCTTGCTTGTGGATGCCGATGCCGTGCTCGCCCGTGCAGGTGCCTTCCATGGC
>JAFAGF010000176.1 GCA_023422975.1 Pseudomonadota bacterium | reverse complement strand
ACTCTTCTTCAAAAACGATTTGGGGCAGCGTCATCACGCGGGCCGCTTCGTTCAGGTCGCCCAGAATGCCGTGGCTGTAGAAGCTGTAAGGGGTATCAGGCTCTAGCGCTGCGGCCGCCAAAAATGCCAGAGGCTGATTCATGCTGACGTAGTAACTGCCGGGTGCTGCTTCCAGGTGGCCGCGCGCCAAGCTGATGCTTGGGGTGCCTGCACCTGAAGCGGTGTTGGCGCTGCCTTGGTAGGTTTCCACATCCAGCGAGGATAGTTCTGCCACACGCTGCACATACACACCCATCATGCCCAGGCGCTCCGTCGCTTGCACCGCATTGGCAGACAGCCAGTAGCCGCATGCATGGCTGCGGGTGCGCGGGGTGCCCAGCGCCAAGCCACTGGTCCAGGCTGCGGGCTTTTGCACGATCTGCGCGCTGGCAGCATCAATCAAGGTGACGTCGCGCTGCTCTGTGCGGGGCTGGGCCTGCACCGTCAAGTTGCCGCGGCATGCGTGGGAGGCAATATCGCGGGTGACAAAAGCGTTGACTTGGCGCAGGTCTGTGGCGCGGTGGGCGGCACTTTCCAGCACGGTGGTCATGGCTTTGACGTGGCTGTGCACGCGGCGCTGCAGGTGGGTGCGGCCCAAGTCACTGCCGCGGCTGCTGGCCTCCATGCTCACCACATTCTTCAGGCTGGCAACGTTGCGCAAGGTGGTCGGGGCTATGGTGCCCATGGCAAAGCCGCTTTCGGCACTTTGGCCGGTCGCTTCAAATGCCCAGTCCACGCGCATGCCAGCCTGGCTCAAGGTTTGGCTGACGGGCTGGTGCATCCATTCGCGGGCCGCTTTGGTCACAAACTCGTGGCCATTGGGGGTGACTGCGTATTGCAGGCCCATGTCATTGGCGCGCACGGCGTTAAAGCGTTGCAGTGTGGGTTGCACGGCATTGAACTCGCCCGCATCCAGCAACACGCTGGGGCGGTAGTCGCGGGTCAGTTTGGCCAAAAAGCGTGCTTCGGGCGTTTGAAGCAGCAGGTGATCCAGCCGCAGATCCGTACCGTCGGCCGTGGCTGCGGTGCCCTTGGCAAAGCCGTCGGGGTTGGCGCGGGGGACAAAAATGATGTTGATTTTGTCGAGCAATGGCTCAAGCAAACCGCCTGCACCCAGCTCCTTGGCCAGCACCAGTGTGGCTTCGGTGGCTGCAATGTCTGTACCTTGCTGGCCCGCCACGATCATGACCGTAGGGCGCCCGCTTTCATCCAAAGCCAAAGGCGAGATGGCTGCGGCCTTGGTGGCGACCAAGGCATAAATAGGGGTGCCGCTTTGTGCGCTGCCGCTGTTGAGCACGCCAATGCGGGGTAACTGGTTCAGGCTTTGCTGGCTGAGTGCGCGCAGCAGCTCTGCCAACTCGCTATTGGTGGTGGCGCTGTGGCGGCCTTCGGATAAACCAGGGGTACTGTAGCGCTCGCTGGGGTCCGGGAACAGCGCGGCGATCGCGGCGCTGTAGGGCAGTACTTCCAAGCGGGTATTGGGTGCGACCGGCGTCACACTGGCCGCAGAGGGTGCCGGTGCGGTGCTAGCTGGGGTTGTTGCTGTGGAAGGCGCTGGCGTGCGCGAAGCCGTAGATGCAGGCCATTCGGGCAGCGGCGTGCTGGAGCAGGCAGCCAGAGCCAGTGCAGAGCCCAGCAGCATCCAGCGCGAAGCGCGTGTGGAAAGGGCGTGACCTGGGCGTTCCAGATACGGCGCGAAGACAGGGGCATTGGGCTTTGTCATAGTGCTGTAAACCGTAGAAACCAAGTGGAGATGATGCCGGGCGGTGCCCGGCATATCGTGTGAAGCGATTGAGCCAGTCCGGTGCGCGAATGGTAGGTCGCGCAGCAGTCCAATGCTGTCAGCGCAAGGCGCTAGCCTTCCCAAAGGAGGTGAAGACTGTCGCCTTGGCGCTGAAGAAGGGGTTTAACGGTTGAAGCCGCCACCGCCGCGGCGGTTGCCACCGCCAAATCCGCCACCACCGCCGTTACCACCGCGGAAGTTGCCACCACCACCGCTGCGGCGTGGGCGTTCCATCATCAAATCGATGCTGGTGCGTGTGGGGTCAGGTTGACCGCCTGGGTTGTTGCGGGGAGGGCGCGAAGATGGGCGGTCTAGCTGGGTGCCAAGGTGTGCATTGGCGCGTGGCTGGCGATCGTCAAAGCGGTTGTAGTCATTGTCGAAAGACTGGCGCGGTGCGCGAGGCTCACGAGGCTGGCGTGGTTCGCGGAACTCGCGTTGCTCACGCGGTGGGCGTGGCTCACGGGGTTCGCGGGGCGCTTGGTCACGGTCACCATAGCCGCTGCCTTGTTGGGCGTTGGGGCCACGTGGATTGTCACGCGAAGGGCGCTGGCGCGAGCGGTTAAAACCTTGGCCACTGCGGCGGGGTTGGCCATCCTGATCCACGCGCTCTTGGTGCTCAGCGCGTTGGCCGTCTTCAGCCTGGCCAAAGCCACGCGACTCCACGGCCTGGGCGTTGTCGCGGGGGGTAAAGCCTTGGCGGGGATTGCGACGCTGGCCACCGCGGCGTGGGCCTTGGCCTTGCGATGCGCCTTCGCCGTCTTCTCCTGCAGGTGCTGCCGCGCGGGATGTGCGTTGGCCGCGGCCACTACGCTCGCCTTGCGTGGCCTTGGTGGTGCGAATGCGCTCCATCATTTCCTGGCGCGCAGCACGGGCTGCAGCTTGCATGACGTCGCGGCTTGGTGGCTTGCCTGCGCCACCCCAAATGGTTTGACGACCCATGGCGATCGGCTCAGCGCGCTCGCCTTCGTCGGGGCCAAAGCCTTCCATAGGCACGACGGGGATTTCTTGCTTGGTAAAGCGCTCAATCTCCATCATGAAGCCTTCTTCGTCCATGCAGACCAAACTCACGGCATGGCCTTCGCGGCCTGCACGGCCGGTACGACCAATGCGGTGCACGTAGTCTTCTGGCACGTTGGGGATTTCGTAGTTGACCACGTGTGGCAACTCGTCGATGTCGATGCCGCGTGCGGCAATATCGGTGGCCACCAGGGCGCGCAACTCTCCGGTCTTAAAGCCGGCCAAGGCTTGGGTGCGGGCGCTTTGGCTCTTGTTGCCGTGCAAGGCCATGGCAGTCACGCCATGCTTGGTCAGGTACTCGGCCACGTGGTTGGCACCAAACTTGGTGCGCGTGAAGACCAGCACCTGGCTCCACTCGTTTTCATTGATGATGTGTAGCAGCACTTCTTTTTTCTTGGCACGGCCCACAGGGTGGATCACCTGCTTGATGCGCTGCACCGTGGTGTTGCGTGGCGTCACCTGAATGCTCTCAGGGTCCTTGAGCAGGCTGTTGGCCAGCGTACGGATGTCATCGCTGAACGTGGCCGAAAACAGCAGGCTTTGCTTGTCCTTGGGTACCAGATTCAAAACTTTCTTCACGTCATGGATGAAGCCCATGTCCAGCATGCGGTCGGCTTCGTCCAGCACCAGCATTTCCACGTTGGACAAGTCCATGAAGCCTTGCTGCTGCAGGTCCAGCAGACGGCCAGGTGTAGCCACCAGCACGTCCACGCCCTTGCGGATGCGGTCAATCTGGGGTTTCATGCCGACGCCACCGAAGATGACCGTGGTGGTCACGTCCAGGTATTTGGCATAGGAACGAATGTTTTCTTCGATCTGCGCTGCCAGCTCACGGGTGGGGGTGAGGATCAGCGCGCGGATGCCGCCCGCAGGGGCTTGCGTGCCGCCTTGCGTCAGGCGGTGCAGCATAGGCAGCGAGAACGCGGCCGTTTTGCCGGTGCCGGTTTGGGCGCCAGCCAGCAGGTCTTTGCCTGTCAGCACGGCGGGGATCGCCTGTGCCTGAATGGGAGTGGGGGTTTCGTAGCCCTGCTCCAGCACCGCCTTCACGATGGCGGGTGCCAAGTTCAATTCTTCAAATGTCATTGTTGTCGATACGCCCATCCGGGCGCGGGGTATCAGCCTGTCGCAGCAACCAAAGGCGGTTGCAGTGCCAGTCGTAGGCAGATGAGATTCACAGGATTTGGGAGCCAGGATCGCTTGGGTTGGCGAGCCTTTGTCCCCAGCTGAATGCTGATGCAAAGGGAAACTGGAGCCCCGTGCGGTAGATATTGTCGCATGAGGAGATAATCAATGGTTGGGGCGCCCTTGATCTGTGCGCCAAATTTTTATTTTTCTACAAGAATTTGCTGACAAACACATGGCTCAATACGTCTTTTCGATGAACCACCTGACCAAGACGGTGCCTCCCAAGCGCCAGATCTTGAAGGACATTTCGCTGTCGTTTTTCCCTGGCGCCAAGATTGGCGTGCTGGGTCTGAACGGCTCGGGCAAGTCTTCGCTGCTGAAGATCATGGCCGGGGTCGATAAGGAATTTGAAGGCGAAGCGATCCCTATGCAGGGGCTGTCGATTGGCTACCTGCCCCAGGAACCCCAGCTCAACCCTGAGCACACCGTGCGCCAAGCCGTGGAAGAAGCCATGGCTGAGGTGAACAACGCCAAAGCACGCTTGGAAGAGGTGTACGCTGCGTACGCCGAAGAAGATGCCGACTTTGATGCGCTGGCTGCCGAGCAAGGTGAGCTAGAAGCCATCATTGCCGCTGCGGGTACCGACTCCGAGCACCAGCTGGAAATTGCTGCGGACGCACTGCGCCTGCCCGCATGGGATGCCAAGGTAGGCATGCTGTCCGGTGGTGAAAAGCGCCGCGTGGCGCTGTGCAAGCTGCTGCTGTCCAAGCCCGACATGCTGCTGCTGGACGAGCCCACCAACCACTTGGACGCTGAGTCTGTGGACTGGCTGGAGCAGTTCCTGCACCGCTTCAGCGGCACCGTGGTGGCGATTACCCACGATCGCTACTTCCTGGACAACGCGGCCGAGTGGATTTTGGAACTCGACCGTGGCCACGGCATTCCTTACAAGGGCAACTACTCCGACTGGCTGATCCAGAAGGGCAACCGCCTGGAAGCCGAGCAAAAGGGTGAAGAAGCCCGCGCCAAGGCCTTGAAGAAGGAATTGGAATGGGTGCGCCAGAACGCCAAGGGCCGCCAGGCCAAATCCAAGGCGCGTATTGCACGCTTTGAGGAATTGAGCGATTACGAATACCAGCGCCGCAACGAAACACAGGAAATCTTTATTCCTGTGGCCGAGCGTCTGGGCTCCAAGGTCATCGAGTTCAAGAACGTGTCCAAGGCGTTTGGTGACCGTTTGCTGATCGACAACCTGTCCATGAACATTCCTGCTGGCGCGATCGTCGGCATCATCGGCCCCAACGGTGCCGGTAAGTCGACCCTGTTCAAGCTGATCGCTGGCAAGGAACAGCCCGATTCCGGTGAAGTGGAAATCGGCCAGACCGTGAAGATGGCCTTTGTGGACCAGCACCGCGATGCGTTGTCCGACGAAAAGACTGTGTGGGAAGACATCTCCGGTGGTCTGGACATGATCAACGTGGGCAAGTTCCAGATGGCTTCGCGTGCTTACGCCGGCCGCTTTAACTTCAACGGCCAGGACCAGCAAAAGAAGGTGGGCATGCTGTCCGGTGGTGAGCGCGGTCGTTTGCACCTGGCCAAGACGCTGATTCAAGGCGGCAACGTGCTGCTGCTGGACGAACCCTCGAACGACTTGGACGTGGAAACCTTGCGGGCGCTGGAAGATGCGCTGCTGGAATACGCCGGTACCGTGATGGTGATCTCGCACGATCGCTGGTTCTTGGACCGTATCGCCACGCACATTCTGGCTGCCGAAGGCGACTCGCAGTGGGTGTTCTTTGACGGTAACTACCAAGAGTACGAAGCCGACAAGAAAAAACGTCTGGGCGAAGAGGGCGCTGCGCCCAAGCGCTTCCGCTACAAGGCCCTCAAGTAATTGGGCGTGTGACGCAGAGAAAAAGGCTCCTTCGGGAGCCTTTTTTCGTTGGGGCTGCACGCGTGAACACGTGCAGAGAGTCGGGACATCGCACTCGGTGTGCGGCGCAGCGGGGTTAACCCCCTCGGACAAACCGGGGTGGGGTTTGTATAAAAGTCCTCTTGATGTCAGTCAAGGTGTTCGCCTTGGCTGGTGGCGTGATTCCCAGAATATTCAGGAGACTTTTTCCATGCGCTTTGCTTTTTCGCCTTCTCGTCGTTGGTATGCCCAGTTGGGTGTGGGGGCACTGGCCTGTGCGGCCTTGGGCACGGGCTGGGCAGCGGCGGATTACCCCAGCAAGCCGGTGCGCATCGTGGTGGGCTTTTCGGCAGGCGGCACCACCGATGTGGTGGCGCGCATCATGGCCAAGGAGTTGACCGAGTCGCTGGGCCAGACCTTTATGGTGGACAACCGCCCAGGCGGCGGCAGCAATATTGCGACCGAAGCCGTCAAAGCCGCAGCATCCGATGGCTACACCCTGCTGTTTGTGGCCGTCACCAGCGCCATCAACCAGACGCTGTACCCCAACGTCAAATTTGACCTGAACCG
>JAFAGF010000163.1 GCA_023422975.1 Pseudomonadota bacterium | reverse complement strand
CGGGGGTGAAATGCGCGGTGGCAAAGTGCTGCGTAAAACTGCCCTCTTCCCGCAAACGTGCCGTGCCGTTCACGCGCAAGGTTTCATTCACGCCGGGCACCATGAAAAGCACGCCAATGCGTGGGTCATGCAGCAGATTGCTCAGCGTATCCAGGCGGTTGTTGCCCCCGGCATCGGGCAGCCACAGCGTGCAGGCATCGTGCACATGCACAAAACCTGGGGCACCACCGCGTGGCGATGCATCCATCCACTGTTCCACCCCGCCGCCCGTGGCAAGCACACAGAAAGGGGACAGCGCAATGAACTGCCTGCAGTGATCATCCAGCTGCGCCATTTGCTTGCGCAGCGCGCGCTCTGCGGGTGCCCGGTACAGGCTGCGCAATTGCGTTTCAGAAGTAATCATGTAACAAAGGCGATCACGGCGGCCACCCAGGCAGCCGTGATCTGCATGGGTTTAGATCAGCTCAATCGCCATGGCGGTGCCTTCGCCGCCGCCAATGCACAGCGTGGCCATGCCTTTTTTCTTGCCATGCGTTTGCAGGGCGTGAATCAGCGTGACGATGATGCGCGCGCCGCTGGCGCCAATGGGGTGGCCCAATGCGCAGGCACCGCCGTGCACGTTGACCTTCTCATGCGGCACCTTCAGCTCGGCCATCAGCGCCATGGGCACCACGGCAAAGGCTTCGTTGACTTCCCACAAATCGACGTCTTCCACCTTCCAGCCCGCCTTCTTCAACGCCTTTTCGGTCGCACCCACGGGGGCTGTGGTGAACCATTCGGGTGCCTGGGCGTGTGTGCCGTGCGCAACGATCTTGGCCAGCGGCTTGCAGCCCAATTGCTTGGCCGTGGATTCGCGCATCAGCACCATGGCGGCAGCACCGTCGTTGATGCTGGAGCTGGAGGCGGCAGTGATGGTGCCGTCCTTTTTGAACGCAGGTTTCAGACTGGTGATCTTGTCCAGCTTGGCCTTGGCCGGACCTTCATCCACGCTCACGGTCACATCGCCCTTGCGGGTTTTGACGGTAACGGGGGTGATCTCGGCATCAAACGCACCGCTTTGCGCGGCAGCTTGCGCACGCTGCACACTGGCGATGGCGTAGGCGTCTTGCTGCTCGCGCGTGAAGCTGTATTTGGCGGCACAGTCTTCGCCAAAAGTACCCATGCTGCGGCCTGCTTCGTAGGCGTCTTCCAGACCGTCCAGCATCATGTGGTCATAGACCTTGTCGTGGCCCATGCGGTAGCCAGCGCGGCCTTTTTTCAGCAGGTAAGGGGCATTCGTCATGCTTTCCATCCCCCCCGCAATCATCACCTCACGGCTGCCTGCGATCAGCTGGTCGTGGGCGAGGATGGTGGCTTCCATGCCTGCGCCGCACATTTTGGACAGCGTCACCGCACCCGTACTTTGGGGCAGGCCTCCCTTGAAGCCCGCCTGACGTGCTGGTGCCTGACCTTGGCCCGCCATCAGGCAGTTGCCAAACAGCACTTCTTCCACTTGCTCAGCGGCAATGCCTGCACGCTCCACAGCGGCCTTGATGGCAGCGCCGCCCAAGTCATGGGCAGCCAGCTCCGCAAAATCACCTTGGAAGGCTCCCATGGGCGTGCGCGCAGCGCTGACGATGACGACGGGGTCTTGGTGTTGTGGCATGTCTCAATCTCCTTGTGGTGTAAATCTGTGCCAATCCATCAAACAAAAACTAGGGGGTGCACTCATGCACCACGTCAGGCAGCAGCCGCCGGCTGCGCTCATAAGGGAAGACGTCGTGCACATGGCCTTGCGCAATGCGTGCCTGGTGCGTCTTCCAGAATTCGGGGGTCAGCAAATCTGCGTGGTAGCGCATGAACACATCGCGCACTGCTGGGTGCGCCAGCAAAAATGGCTCCATCGTCTCGGGAAACACATCTTTCGGCCCCACACGCCACCAGATCTCGCCGCTCATCTCTTCTTGCTCATTGCGCGGCGCAGGCACGGCGCGGAAGTTGCAGTCGCTCAGGTATTCAATCTCGTCGTAGTCGTAAAACACGACCTTGCCGCCACGCGTGACACCAAAGTTCTTCCACAGCATGTCGCCCGGAAAAATATTGGCTGCCACCAAGTCTTTGATGGCATTGCCGTACTCCAGCACCGCACGCTCCAGCGCCGCACGCGGCGTGGCGTTCTCCAGTCCGGCGTCCATGCATTCCTTCAAGAACATGTTCAGCGGCAGCAGTCGCCGCTCAATGTAGAGGTGGTCAATGATGACCTCCAGCTGCCCATCGCCATCACGGTCACTGATTTCCACATGCTGCCCTGCCTGCGTTTGCAGGGCCTGCAAAAGTTCTGCACCAAACCGCTCCAGCGGCAAGGCGACCAGGCTGTATTCCATGGTGTCGGCCATGCGGCCCACGCGGTCGTGCTGTTTCACCAGACGGTACTTCGCCTGCACCTCCTGGCGCGTGGTTTCCTTGGGGGCAGGAAACTTGTCCTTGATAAGCTTGAACACATACGGGAAGCTGGGCAGGTCAAACACCAGCATCACCAAGCCCTGGATACCCGGCGCAATCCGGAACTGGTCGCTGCTGTGCTTGAGGTGGTGCAGCAAATCTCGGTAAAACATGGTTTTACCCTGCTTGGCCAAGCCTAAGGCGCTATAGATTTCTCCGCGTGGCTTGCGGGGAATCAGGTGGTGCAAAAACTCGACATAAGCACTGGGCACAGCCATGTCCACCATGAAATAAGCCCGCGCAAAGCTAAACAGACCATGCAGGTCTTCCTCATCCAGCAGCACGGCGTGCAAGACCAAGCCACGGCGGGTGTGTAGCACAGGAATAGCCAGCGCGATTTCGGTATAACCCGTGATGATCTTGCCCACCACATACGCACCCTTGTTGCGAAAGAACAGGCTGCTGAGCACCTGTATCTGCAAATTGGCACGCAGCGTGAGACCTTGCAGCCGCTGGCGAATACGAGCTGCGAGCAGCGCCACATCACGAGCCAGGTTGTCAAACTTGGCCTGCAGCGCAAAGTGCCCCATCACCCGGTGCAGCGTGGGCACCAGCGCATCGAGGCTGCCGGGGTAGAACGCTAAAAATGCCGGTGCACCGGGTACATCCAGGTACTCGGTGCTGACCACTGGCCGCACAAAGATAAAGTCGTTGTGAAAGTGCGTGCGGTGCAGGATTTTGGTGGTGACCGAATTGAAAAATGTCTCTGCCAGCTCAGGCTGCAAATGCCCCACCATCAGGCCTATATAGTGCAGCTTGACCTGCTGCCACACTGCCATAGGCTGGCTGCCCGCCGCAAAGACCTGGGTGAGGTGCTGCACACACTCCTGCACCCGCTGGTCATAAAAAGCAATGCGCTCGCGCTGGGCGCGCTGCTGCGCCGCCCAGTCGGCCCGCTCGAAGTAGCCTTTGGCCGCCTGGGTCGCCGCCCGGAACAACTGATAGTGACGATTGACGCCATCCATCATCGCCCGAGCGATGTCATAGGCCTGTGGAGCATCCAGTTGCTGGGGAAACATGCGGATATCTCTTGCTGCGTCAGGCCTAGGATGCGAAGCGACCTCAGTCGCGCTGGCGCTCTGCCACCAGTTGCACGGCACGCTGGTGGATTTCATGCAAACCACCAGTGCCAGGCACGGTCATCTCCAAGTTGGTGATGTGGCCATTTTTCAGGCTGTAGCACCAGCCGTGCAGCGCCACTTTCTGGCCACGCGCCCATGCATCCTGCATCACGGTGCTTTGTGCCACATTGGTCACTTGCTCAATGGCGTTGAGCTCGCACAGCACGTCATGGCGGTGCTGCACAGGTGTAGACATGATCAGGTCATAGTGCTTGTCACGCACATCGCGCACATGGCGAGTCCAGTTGTCCGCCAAACCCAGGCGCATGCCTTCCAGCGCGGCCAGTACACCGCCGCAGCCGTAATGCCCGACCACCATCAGGTGCTCAACCTTCAGGTGATCCACGGCGTACTGGATCGTGGTCAAACAGTTCAAATCACTGGGCACCACCACGTTGGCCACGTTACGGTGCACAAACACCTCACCGGGCTCCAGCCCGGTAATCTGGTTGGCAGGCACACGGCTGTCCGAGCAGCCAATCCACATGTATTTGGGCTTTTGCTGCGACATCAGCCCGGTAAAGAAACCGGGGCGTTCGCATTCCATGCGTGCGGCCCATTCTTTGTTATGGACAAACAGCTCGTCAATGGAGGTCGTAGTCATGGGACATTCCTTCTTCTGTCTACAAAACAGCGCCGGGCCACCAAGCCACCTCAGCAGGTTTCCGCGAACAATTCACGGCCAATCAGCATGCGGCGGATCTCGCTGGTTCCAGCGCCAATCTCGTAGAGTTTCGCATCTCGCCACAAACGACCCAACGGGTATTCGTTGATATACCCATTGCCACCATAGATTTGTACGCCCTCGCCGGCCATCCAGGTGGCCTTTTCTGCGCACCACAAAATCACACTGGCGCAGTCTTTGCGCACCTGGCGTACATGCTCGGTGCCCAGCATGTCGAGGTTCTTGGCCACCGTGTAGGCAAACGAGCGCCCCGCCTGCAGCACGGTGTACATATCCGCCACCTTGCCCTGGATGAGCTGGAATTCGCCAATGCTCTGGCCAAACTGCTTGCGGTCGTGGATATAGGGAACCACGTTGTCCATCACCGCCTGCATGATGCCCAGTGGCCCCCCCGTGAGCACGGCGCGTTCATAGTCCAACCCGCTCATCAGCACCTTGGCACCGTTGTTCAAGCCGCCCAGGATGTTTTCCGCTGGCACTTCCACGTTGTAGAACACCAGCTCCCCCGTGTGACTGCCGCGCATGCCCAGCTTGTCGAGCTTTTGCGCAATCGAAAAACCCGGCATGCCCTTTTCAATCAGAAACGCTGTCACGCCCCGTGCACCCATTTCGGGCTCGGACTTGGCATACACCACCAGCGTGTCGGCATCGGGCCCATTGGTGATCCACATCTTGGAGCCATTGAGCAGGTAGTAGCCACCCTTGTCTTCGGCCTTGAGCTTCATGCTGATGACGTCCGAGCCCGCGCCAGGCTCGCTCATGGCCAGCGCTCCCACATGCTCGCCGCTGATCAGCTTGGGCAAGTACTTGGCTTTTTGCGCCTCGGTGCCATTGCGATTGATCTGGTTCACGCACAGGTTGCTGTGCGCGCCGTAGCTCAAGCCCACCGAGGCGCTGGCGCGCGAGATTTCTTCCATCGCCACCATGTGCGCCAAATAGCCCATGTTGGCACCACCATACTGCTCGGGCACGGTGATACCCAGCACCCCCAGTTCACCAAACTTTTGCCACACATCCATGGGGAACTGATCGGTGCGGTCAATTTCACCCGCGCGCGGTGCAATTTCGGTTTGCGCAAACTCTCGCACCGCATCACGCAGTGCATCAATGTCTTCACCCAGCTGAAAATTCAGGCCCGGCAGATTGTTCATGGTGTTGTCTCCTTGTGTGCTGTTGGGTGGGCTGTCGCTGTCTGTGCAGCGCTGTTATTTGCCCGCGATACCTTCACGCCCTTGCACGGCCATCAGCGTACATTGCATGGTGGCACAGAGCTTTTCTTGGCCGTTGTCGATGGCGTAAGCACGGCCCTCTGCCACCACAATCGTGCGACCGGGTTTGAGCACCCGGCCTTCACAGCGAAAACGCTGCCCCTTGGCCGGTGCCAGCAGATTGCTTTTGAATTCGATGGTCAAAACCCCCGCATCTTGTGGCATCAGGCTAAAGCCCGCGTATCCACAGGCCGAGTCCAGCGCCGCAGACAAAATGCCCGCATGGATAAAGCCATGCTGCTGCGTCAAGCCCTGCGCCCAGTCAAAACTGATATCGACGGCACCAGCCTCCAGGTGCGTAATCTGCGCGCCCAGCGTGTGCATGGCGCCTTGCAAAGCAAAGCTCTCTCGCACACGCAATAAAGCGTCAAAATCTGCCATGTTGTCTCCTTGACGGTGTGGCGCTTTTTTACTTTGCGCCTTTTACGTTAACGTCAATTATGCAGCTTTTGTTTTGA
>JAFAGF010000093.1 GCA_023422975.1 Pseudomonadota bacterium | reverse complement strand
CGCAGCAAAGCCTCTTTGGCGCTGGGATTTTTCAAATCCAGCACCACCGACTGCTTGCCCTGGTTGGCCTGCAAGAAGATGTAGCCCATGCCTGCATTGCGCATGGGGCCGACGTGGCGCATGTTGTCGCCCTCGGGCGACTCCACCTTGATCACTTCCGCCCCCAGCGAGGCCAAGATCTGCGTGGCAAACGGCCCCATGATGACGGACGTCATGTCCACCACCTTGACGCCCGCCAGCGGGCCCGACGCGGTCGTACGCTGCTCCATACCCACCTCGCTTTACTGCGCTTCGATCTTGGACTGCTCGATCAGCTGCCCCCAGATGTTCAGCTGCTGCTGTACGTAGCGTGCAAACTCCTTGGGCGTGGCCGTAGGCCAGACTTCAAAGCCCACCTGGGCCAGCTGGTCCTTGACGTCCTGCTCTTTGAGCAGCACTTGCAGCTCGGCATTCAGTCGTTCCGCAATTTCTGCGGGCATGCCTGCAGGGCCAAAAATGCCGTTCCATGAGGTGATGTCAAAACCGGGCAGCGCCTTGGCCATCGGCGGCACATTGGGCAGCAAGGTGGAGCCCTTGGCCGCCGTCACGGCCAGCGTGCGCACACGGTCGGTTTTCAGCATGCTCCAGCCCGAGCCCAGGTCCACCACATACATCTGGATTTGGTTGCCCACCAGGTCGGTCAGTGCTTGCGGGCTGGACTTGTAAGGCACCGAGGTGATGCTGGTGTTAGTCAGGAACTTGAAGGTTTCGGACGCCACCAGCGAGGTGCTGTTGGGCGTGCCATAGGAGAGCTTTTCAGGATTGGCCTTGGCATAGGCGATCAGCTCTTCGGTGGTTTTGGCGGGCACCGAAGGGTGTACCACCAGCGCAAAAGGCAGCTCGCCCACGCGTGCCACCGGGGTGAAGTCCTTGATGGGGTCGTACTTCAGCTTTTTGATCAGCCACGGATTCGCGGAGTGCGAGGTATTGGTGGTCATGAACAAGGTGTAGCCATCCGGCTTGGCCTTGGCCACGTAACCTGCGCCAATCTGGGCGCTGGCACCCGCCTTGTTCTCCACAATCACGGGCTGCTTCAAGCGCTCGCCCAGCTTGTTCGCAATAACCCGTGCTACCGCGTCGGTGCCGCTGCCTGCAGCAAATGGCACCACCATGGTGATCGGTGCGGAAGGGTAGGCCTGTGCAAAGCAAGATGCCGCCGCAAACAGCGATACGGCACCTGCGATGGCTCGCAATGTTGTCATGCTTGTCTCCTTGTGACTTTGAAGTACTGTGTCCCCAGTACTCATGCCATGTTGGATCCATGCATCATTCGCGTCCAATTCTTTTTGATGCGGCGATCATTCGATTTGCGAATCACCTGCCGCCATCGCGGCTTGCTAACGCAGGGTGCCAGTTTGCTTTTCCAGCACCGTCGCAGCGCCTTGCGGCAGCAATTCGATACGCGCCTGCACACGGGGAATGGCCGCCATCAGCGCCGCCTCGGTGCGCTGGCGCCAGTCTGCCGCCTGGGCCAGCGTCCACTGGCCGGGCACATGCAGGTGCAGGTCGATAAAGCTGTGGCCGCCCGCTTGGCGCGTGTGCAGGCTGTCAAACACCAGTTGTTCACCGGTTTGCGCCTGCGCCGCCTGCGTCTGGGCCAGCAGCACGGCGTCAATTTGTGCCAGCTGTTCCGGGTCGAGCGCAATGTCCATCAGGCCTTGCGAGGCACGCCACAGCAGTGCACCACCGTGCCACAAGATGTTCAGCGCCACGACTACGCCCGCCAGCGGATCCAGCCACCACCAGCCGCTGACATGGGCCAGCGCCAGCCCGACCACCACGCCCACCGAGGTGTACACATCGGTCAGCAGGTGGCGTGCATCGCCTTCCAGCGCCATCGAGTGGTAAGTGCGCGCACTGCGAAACATCACCCACGCCAGCGCACCGTTGAGCACGGTGCTGAGCAGCGACAGCCCCAGCCCCCAGTCCAGCCGCTGCAGCGGCTGGGGTGACAGCCAGCGTTCCACACTGACCCACAGAATGGCCAGACTGGCGCCAATGATGAGCAGCCCCTCAAACCCTGCCGAGAAATACTCCGCCTTGTGGTGGCCATAGGGGTGGTCTTCATCGGCCGGGCGCTGTGCAATCGTCAGCATGGCCAGCGCGAACGTGGCGCCGGCCAGGTTCACGAACGACTCCATTGCGTCAGACAGCAAGCCAACCGAACCGGTCAGCCACCACGCCAGCATCTTCAGCACAATCGTGATGACAGCCACCACCACCGAGATGCGCAGCAAGCTGCTGGGAGTCATCCAGCCCTGTAGGGCCGACGGAGCCTGTGGTGATGCCATGCCATTCCTTCAATGTACACCATCGCAATTGCGAATGATTTTAGCTATCAACGCTTGCACAGCAAGCGCTGATAGCTATGTTTTTTAATACATCATCAGTGTAGTCTTGTGTGGCGTTTCCCGCTAGTCAACGGCGGCGCAAGCCGGTTTATCGCCCGCGCTGAGCGTGTCTGTAGGCGCCCGGCGCTTGCCCCGTCCATTGCGCAAAAGCGCGGATAAAGCTTTTCTCGCTGGCAAAGCCACAGGCCTGCGCCACGCGCTTGATGGGCAGATCGCTGCGGTGCAGCAAGTGCAGGGCGCGGTGGCGGCGCACATCGTCTTTGAGCTGCTGCAAGCTGCTGCCTTGCTGCTGCAACTGCCGATGCAGACTGCGCGGTGCCATGTGCAAGGCCGCGCACAGGCTGGCCGCCGTATGCCCGCACTGCGGGTGCGCTGCCAGCGCCTGGCGCACGCGCTGCACCAGCCCCTGACCGGGCGTGTAGGGGCGCACCTGGATCGGCAAGGCACGCTGCAACATGGCGTTGAGCGCCTGCTCATCGCGCAGCACCGGCAACTGCAGCAGCGCAGCATCCAGCTCCAAGCTGGCCACGGCGGCTCCAAATTGCACGGGGGCTTCAAACAGCAGGTCATACACGCCGTGGTGCGCAGGCTGGGCAAAGGGAAAACTGGCACGGTGCAGCGGCAAGCGTGCATCCACCAGCCAACTGGCAAAACCATGCAGATTGCGCAGCACGGAGAGCTGGCAAAACTCGGCCATCGCACCCAAGTCACGCTGCATGGTGAGCGTGATGGTGGCCAGACTCCCATCCACCTGCAGTTGCAGCGCCATGTCCTGCGTCAGCAAGCCATGGTGGCGGCACCAGCGCGCCACTGCCAGCCCCAGCGACGGGCTGCTGATGCTGGCCCGCGCCAGCAGGCCATAGCTGCCCCAAGGCAGGCGGCGTTGAAACCAGCCCAGCGCCTCATCATCGAGCTCACGCATGGCGTGGTCACACAGCAGCTCCATCTGCAGGGCGGTGATGCGGGCGTGGTCATCGTGCAGCTGCGCTGGCGCAATTTGTGCCACTTGCAGCGCGCCATCTACGGCCATGCCGCGCTGCGCATAGGCCAAGGCCACGCTGCGTACAAAGGCGATGGGGGTGTGGGCGGGGTGTTGGGCGGCCGTGGTCGCCACCAGCAAAGGCGTGCTCATATGGCCATTATTGCAACCTATGTGACCGCTTCTGTATCGGCCCTCGCCCTAGGATGGCAAAAAAGCGGCCCGCGCTGTGATGCAACGGGCCGGTGGTGCCGAAGTCCCTGCGCAGCCACTGCGCAGGAACCCAGGTTGGTGGTTTCAGGAGACGTTCACGCGTATGCGCACCCGGCCCTTGTCCGTATCAGTTGGTACCCTGCGCGCCCGAAAGGGGCATGCCGGCAGCTTTGCGGGCTACCACCAAGCGCTTGCGCAGCGCCACCTCGGACATGTCCAGCTCACTGACCATGGCGCGCAAGGTTTCGTCGTTGATGCGGTGGGCCTGGCGCTCCGCGTAGAGCGTGTCGCGCTCGACCTGAATGCAGTGCAGGCGCAGTTCCATCTCTTTCACATAGCGCTCACGGCGCTCTTGCACCATCTCCGGCGTGTCACGCTGGGCTTCGGTGCTGGTGGCCACGCCGCTGTCGTCCAGCAGGTGTATGCGGTTGCGGTACTCCTGCGTGATGCGGCCTACCACCTCCTGGTACTGCGCCACCCATTGCTCGTCGTGCTGTTGCACCTCACTGTCGGTGATGGTCAGGCTGGCAATCGCCGCCTTGCAGGCCGCCGTGCGGGCGGCGCGCTCTTCGTGCTGGGTTTCCGTATCTTCATGCGCAGGCATGCGGCGCAAGATCAAGGGCAGCGCAATCGCCCCCAGAATCAGGGTGAACAAAATCACGCCCGTGGCCAGGAAGATGAGCAAATCCCGCTCAGGGAAGGGGCGGCCATTGTGCAAATGCACGGGAATGGACAGCGCCGCCGCCAGCGTCACCGCCCCGCGAATACCGGCCATGGTGGTGGCCAGGTTCAGCAGGCGCGAGGGTTTTTCGGTCATCTTGCCTTGGCGGTGGGCCGTGCGCAGCGCGCGGTGCACACCCAGTTCAATCCATGTCCAGCGCACCAGCAGCAGCCCAAAGGAAATGGCAGCCACCCAACCCAGCAGCACCCACCATTCATAGCCCGAGTGCAAGATGGTCGTGCCCATGATGGACGGCAGCTGCAAGCCCAGCAGCAAGAAAATCGCTCCGTTGAACGCGGCTTCCACCATGCTCCACGTGCCTTCGGTTTGCAGGCGCTCCGAGATGAAGTTGCTGCGATCCAAGTCCGCAAAATTGGTGGCGATACCGGCAGCCACCGCCGCCAAGATGCCCGAGACACCAATTTTTTCACCCACGATATAGGCGGCAAACGGCAGCAGCACCAGCAGCAGCACCATCTGGGTGGCGGCCACATCGCCCACGCGGCGGGTGATGGCATCGCGTGCATAGCTAAATCCCCAGCCCATGGCAGCCCCCACGCCCAGCCCGCCCACGGCCATCCAGGTGAAGTCCTTGGCGACATTGCTCCAGGAGAACAGGCCCGTCAGCGTCGCAGCCACAGCAAACTTCACCGCCACCAGACCCGATGCGTCGTTCAGCAGCGATTCGCCTTCGAGCATGTGCATGGTTTTGTGCGGCATGCCCAGATTGCGTGTGATAGCCGACACCGCCACCGCATCGGTGGGCGAGACCACGGCCGCCAGCGTGAATGCCACGGTCAGCGGCATGGCGGGAATCATCCAATGGATCAGATAGCCCAGGCCCAGTACCGTAATCAGTACCAGACCAAACGCAAGCAGCAAGATGGGGCGCGCCAGGGCAAAGAACTCACGCTTGGGAATGCGCCAGCCGTCGGCAAACAGCAGCGGCGGTATGAACAGCAACAGGAACAGCTCGGGATCGAACGCAATGTGCAGCCCTTTTTGGGGCCAGGCAATCAGCGCACCGATGGCAATTTGAATCAGAGGCAGAGGGATGGCGCGTACATAACGCGAGGCGATACCCGTAAGGGCACCCAGCATCAGTACGAGCAAGACGGTTTCAACGGTGTGCATGCGGCATTTTCTTTGCGCGAGCGAGCGCGCGGCTGTCAGACAGATCCAAAGCCTCAAGGATATCTAAGTAAAAACCCCGATATAACCAAGGAGACACGATGAGCACCCTCTCCAGTCAACTGAATCCACGATCAGCGGACTTCCAAGCCAATGCGTCGGCCATGCAAACCCTGGTCGATGACTTGCGTGCACGCTGCGCGCAGATTGCCCAGGGTGGTGGCGAAGCGGCCCGCGCCAAGCATGTGGCGCGCGGCAAGCTGCTGCCCCGTGAACGCGTGCAACTGCTGCTGGACCCCGGCACGCCGTTTCTGGAGCTGGCCCCGCTGGCGGCACTGCACATGTACCACAACGATGCACCGGGCGCAGGCCTGATTGCGGGCATTGGGCGGGTCAGTGGCGTGGACTGCATGGTGGTGTGCAACGATGCCACCGTCAAAGGCGGCACCTACTACCCCATAACGGTCAAAAAGCATTTGCGTGCACAAGAAATTGCCCAGCAAAACCGCTTGCCCTGTATTTATCTGGTGGATTCCGGCGGTGCCAACCTGCCCAACCAGGACGATGTGTTCCCCGACCGCGAGCACTTTGGCCGCATCTTCTTCAACCAAGCCAATATGAGTGCGCAGGGTATTGCGCAAATTGCCGTGGTGATGGGCAGCTGCACGGCCGGCGGTGCCTATGTGCCGGCCATGAGCGATGAATCCATCATCGTCAAAAACCAGGGCACCATCTTTTTGGGTGGCCCCCCCCTGGTGAAGGCCGCCACGGGTGAGGTGGTGAGCGCCGAAGACCTGGGCGGCGGTGATGTGCACACGCGCCTGTCGGGCGTGGCCGACCACCTGGCCGAGAACGACACCCACGCGCTGGCACTGGCCCGCAACGCCGTGGGTAATTTGAATAAAAACAAGGCTCCAACGCCTGCCGATGCTGCACCAGTAGCTCCGCTTTTTGATGCACACGAGCTGTACGGCGTGATTCCCACCGACACGCGCAAGCCCTTTGATGTGCGCGAGATTATTGCCCGCGTGGTGGATGGCAGCGTATTCGACGAGTTCAAGGCCCGCTTTGGCAGCACGCTGGTGTGCGGCTTTGCCCGCATCGAGGGCATGCAGGTGGGCATCATCGCCAACAACGGCATTTTGTTCAGCGAATCGGCCGTCAAGGGCGCGCACTTTATTGAGCTGTGCTGCCAGCGCAAGATTCCGCTGGTGTTCCTGCAAAACATCACCGGCTTCATGGTGGGCCGCAAGTACGAAAACGAAGGCATTGCCCGCCACGGTGCCAAGCTGGTCACGGCCGTGGCCACGGCGGCAGTGCCCAAGTTCACCATCATCATTGGTGGCAGCTTTGGCGCGGGCAACTACGGCATGTGTGGCCGCGCCTTCAGCCCGCGCTTTTTATGGATGTGGCCCAACGCACGCATCTCGGTCATGGGGGGCGAGCAGGCAGCCAGCGTGCTGGCCACCGTCAAGCGCGACGGCATTGAAGGCAAGGGCGGCAACTGGAGCGCCGCCGAAGAAGAAGCCTTCAAAGCCCCGATCCGCCAGCAGTATGAAGACCAGGGCCACCCCTATTACGCCAGCGCCCGCCTGTGGGATGACGGCGTGATCGACCCCGCAGACACTCGCCGCGTACTGGCGCTGGGCCTGTCGGCCAGCCGCAATGCGCCCATAGAAGACACCCGTTTTGGCATCTTCCGCATGTAATGCGCGGCAAACACTACCCGGAGACCTCCATGTCCAAACCCGTGACCCTGACCGTGAATGCTGGCGTTGCCACCATCACCCTGAGCCAGCCTGAAATTCGCAACGCCTTCAGCGATGAGGTGATTGCCGAGATCACCGCTGCCTTTGAAACCGTGGCCCAGCACACCGATGTGCGTGCCGTGGTGCTGGCCGCCGAAGGCCCGGCCTTTTGCGCCGGCGCCAACCTGAACTGGATGCGCCGCATGGCCGACTACAGCCGCGAAGAAAACGTGGTGGACGCCGGCAAGCTGGCCGCGATGATGCACACCATCTACACCTGCCCCCACCCTACGATTGCCCGCGTGCAGGGCGATGTCTATGCCGGTGGCATGGGCCTGGTGGCAGCCTGCGACATGGCTATATCGGCCGACAGCGCCCACTTCTGCCTCAGCGAAGTGAAGATTGGCCTGATCCCCGCCACCATCGCGCCCTACGTGCTGCGTGCCATGGGCGCGCGCGCCAGCCACCGTTACTTTTTGACGGGTGAGCGCTTTGATGCCGCAGAAGCCCTGCGCATTGGCTTTGTGCATCAAGTCGTGACCACCGACGAGCTGGACACCGCCGTGGACAACCTGCTCAAACACCTGATGCAGGCGGGCCCGGCCGCGGTGCGCGCCTGCAAAAAACTGGTTCTGGACACGGCCGAGCGTGAAATCACCGCCCAGCTCACACAGCGCACGGTGGAAGGCATTGCCGACATTCGCGCCAGCGCCGAGGGCAAAGAGGGTGTTCAAGCCTTCCTCGGCAAGCGCAAGCCCGCTTGGTTATCGTGAGGGCGTTTTGACTGCCTGAGAGCACGCCACCATGAACAGCATCTGGGACACCATCCTCCAATGGCTCCACAGCGTGGGCCTACACCCTGACCGCGAAGTGGTCGAGCAGGCCGGCACTGCCGTGCTGGACAGCGCCACCGAAATGGCCAGCACCGTGGGCCAGGCCGCCAGCGGCATGGACATGGCCAGCCTGCTGGCGCTGGCCGCTGCGCTGGGCTGGGCCAGCGGCTTTCGGCTGTATCTGGTGGTTTTTCTGGTGGGCATGCTGGGCGCAACCGGGCTGATGGAATTGCCCGGCGGCCTGCATGTGCTGGAGCACCCGGCCCTGTTGTTTGCCAGCGGCGGCATGCTGTTCATGGAGTTTTTTGCCGACAAGATTCCCGGCGTGGATTCGCTGTGGGACTTGCTGCAAAGCGTGCTGCGCGTGCCCGCCGGTGCGGCCCTGGCTGCCGGTGTGTTTGGGGCCGACAACGCCACCATGGCCACCATGGCCGCGCTGATGGGCGGCACGCTGGCCGCGACCAGCCAAGCCGCCAAAACCACCACGCGCGCTTTGATCAACACATCCCCCGAGCCGTTTAGCAACGTGGGCGCCAGCCTGGCCGAAGACACGGCCGCCGTAGGTGCCGTATGGCTGGCACTGGCCAACCCTGCGGTGTTTGGCGTGGTGCTGGTGGTGGCGGTGATCTTGATGTGGATCGTGACGTGGATGCTGTGGCGCTTTCTCAAAGCGGCCATCCGCAAGATCAAGGGCTGGATGGGCGGTGGTGCTGCCACCACCTATCCAGATCTACCAAAAACATAGCTGCTAGCGCTTGCTACATATGCGCTAGATGCCTCAAACATTCATAACGGAGACAAGGCATGTTTACAAAAATACTGATTGCCAACCGCGGCGAAATCGCCTGCCGGGTTGCCGCAACCGCCGCCCGCTTAGGGATCCAAACCGTCGCGGTCTATTCCGATGCCGACGCCCAAGCCAAGCACGTGACCGCCTGCGATGAGGCTGTGCACATTGGCGGCAGCGCCCCCAAAGACAGCTACCTGCGCTGGGAGCGCATTCTGGAAGCGGCCCAAGCCACGGGCGCCCAAGCCATCCACCCCGGCTACGGTTTTTTGAGCGAAAACGAAGACTTTGCCAACGCCTGCGCGCAAGCGGGCTTGGTGTTCATTGGCCCGCCTGCCAGCGCCATCCGCGCCATGGGCTTGAAGGCCGAGTCCAAACAGCTGATGGAAAAGGCCGGCGTGCCCTTGGTGCCCGGCTACCACGGCGCGGACCAAAACCCTGAGCTGCTGCAGCGCGAGGCTGACCGCATTGGCTACCCCGTGCTGATCAAAGCCAGCGCCGGCGGTGGCGGCAAGGGCATGCGCTTGGTCGAGCAACGCGAAGACTTTGCCGCCGCGCTGGCCAGTTGCCAACGCGAAGCCATCAACAGCTTTGGCAACGATGCCGTGCTGGTCGAAAAATACGTGCTGCGCCCGCGCCACATTGAGATTCAGGTGTTTGGCGACACGCAAGGCAACTGCGTGTACCTGTTTGAGCGTGACTGCTCCGTGCAGCGCCGCCACCAAAAGGTGCTGGAAGAAGCCCCCGCCCCCGGCATGACCGCGGCGCTGCGCCAAAAAATGGGCGACGCCGCCGTGGCAGCCGCCAAGGCGGTGAACTATGTGGGCGCCGGCACGGTGGAATTCATCGTGGAGCAGCCCGGCGGCTATGACGCGCCGGACGCCATGCAGTTCTACTTCATGGAAATGAACACCCGTCTGCAAGTGGAACACCCCGTGACCGAAGCCATCACCGGCGAAGACCTGGTGGAGTGGCAGTTGCGCGTGGCGGCGGGCCAGCCCCTGCCCAAGCAGCAGTCTGAGCTAAAAATCATCGGCCACGCCATCGAAGCGCGCATTTGCGCCGAGAACCCCGACAACGGTTTTCTGCCCGCCACCGGCACGCTGCAGGTCTACCGCAAACCCGCGTGCAGCAGCTTTGCCATCAGCGATGTGCGTGTGGACGACGGCGTGCGCGAGGGCGATGCCATCAGCCCCTTCTACGACAGCATGATCGCCAAGCTGATCGTGCGCGGCGACACGCGTGCGCAAGCCTTGGCACGCTTAGATGCTGCGCTGGCACAGACCCAGATTGTGGGCTTGGCCACCAATGTGCAGTTCCTGCGCCACGTGGTGAAAAGTAATGCCTTCGCCAGCGCCCAGCTGGACACCGCACTGATCGAGCGTGAAAAGGCCACGCTGTTCCACCAAACCGCCGTGCCCACGCCGTTGGCCGTGGCCGCCGCCGTGGCCCAGCAGTTGCAGGCCGAGCAGGCCCAGCAGGGCGCAGACCCGTTCAGTCGCCGCGATGGCTGGCACAGCCACGCCGCCGTGCAGCGCCACTTTGCGTTTTTGCAGGGCGAGACGACCGTCCACGCCACGCTGACCTATGCGCCACAGCACGCCAGCTTGCAGCTGCAAGTGGGTGAGGTGCAAGGTGCGCTGCAATGGCAGCCCCAAGGCGATGGATTGCTGGTGCAGTTTGCGGGCCTGCGCAGCACCGCACAAGTGCATGTGCTGGGTGAGCAGCGCCACATCTTCACGCCCCAAGGCGCAGCGGTGCTGGAGCTGCCCGACCCACTGGCCCACGCGGGCGAAGGCCACCGCGAAGGCGGCCGCCTGACCGCGCCCATGCCCGGCAAGGTGGTGTCGTTTGCGGTGAAGGCGGGCGACACCGTCACCCAAGGTCAAGCGCTGGCGGTCATGGAGGCCATGAAGATGGAACACACCATTGCCGCGCCCGCCGACGGCGTAGTGCAAGAGCTGCTGTACACGCCGGGTGACCAGGTGACCGAAGGGGCGGAGCTGATTCGCATTGCGGCCACGGCAGCGGCGTAGCCGCACAGCGCAGAAGCCAGCGGTAGAAGCTAAAGGCAGAGGCGCTGCGCAGCACTCACCTTGGCCTGACCTCTGCGCACGCCCTAAAAAATAAGAGCTG
>JAFAGF010000017.1 GCA_023422975.1 Pseudomonadota bacterium | reverse complement strand
CTGGGTGAGCTGCTCGTTGCGCTGCTGCAGCGCCTGCATCAGTTGCTCGCGCTCGACATGCTGGGCAATCAGTTTGGCAAACAGCTGCAGCACGATTTCGGTGCTGGCGGGCAGGGCGGCTTCGTGGGCACTGGCGGCACACAGAGTGCCGTAGAGGCTGCCATCGGACATGCGCACGGCAGCGCTGACATAGGTGCGAATACCCAGCGCCCGCGCGGCTTGTGAGTCACCCCAGCATTCCTGCACATTGCTGGTGCAGGTGCGGCCTTCGGCCAAGGCGCGCTGGCACGGCGTGTCATTCCACGGCACGCTCAAGCCTTCGGGAATCTGCATCTGCCGGGTATTGCGCGCGTACAGCACATGCTGCAGGTCTTGGGCAAAGTCGATGGTGGTGAGGTAGGTGGATTCCAGTTGCGTGACCTGGGCCAGCATCTCTAGCAGCGGCCGCACCAGCTCTTCCTGGCTGTTGGCTTGAATGAGGGATTGAGACAGGTGTTTGAGCAAATGATCCATGGGAGAAAACGCACCGCGTAATGCAATAAACAGGGTTGGCTGACCAAGGACTGCACAGCATAGGTGGCTGCAGTGCTTTCGAGAAGCTGCCGGACGTAACTTGTGCTGCAAACCATTGTCGGCGCTTTTGCCTGCGCCATGGCGGATGCGCAGGCCCGCCAAGTACGCAGAGCGCTGGCCGCAAACAACGGTCATGAAAAAAGCCTGCAACCGAGGGAGCTGCAGGCTCAGTGGAAGACACGCGAGAAAGCCCGCGTGCGAACACCGCATTCCGCGTGCTTAGACGCGTTCAAAAATGGCGGCAATGCCCTGACCACCACCAATGCACATGGTCACCAGCGCATAACGGCCACCGGTGCGCTGCAGCTCGTAAATGGCCTTGGTGGTGATGATGGCGCCAGTGGCACCTACGGGGTGCCCCAGCGAGATGCCAGAACCATTGGGGTTGACCTTGGCGGGGTCCATACCCAGCTCTTGGATCACGGCGCAGGCCTGGGCTGCAAAGGCTTCGTTGGCCTCAATCACATCCATGTCCTGGATCTTGAGGCCGGTGCGCGCCAGCACCTTCTGGGTGGCAGGCACGGGGCCAATGCCCATGTAGGCTGGGTCCACACCGGCGTGGGCATAGCCCACCAAGCGTGCCAAAGGCTTCACGCCCAAGGCTTGTACGCGGTCGCCCGCCACCAAGGTGACGGCCGCAGCGCCGTCGTTGATGCCCGAGGCATTGCCTGCGGTGACGCTGCCGCCTTCTTTCTTGAAGGCAGGCTTCATGCCGGCCAGGGTATCGATCGTGGTGCTGCCGCGCACGTGCTCATCGGTGTCAAACACGATGGTGCCTTTGCGTGAGGCAATTTCGACGGGCACGATTTGCTCTTTGAAACGGCCTGCTGCAATCGCAGCGGCGGCACGGGTTTGGCTCAGCACGGCCAGCTCGTCTTGCATCTGGCGGCTGATGTGGTAGCGCTCGGCCACGTTTTCAGCGGTAATGCCCATGTGCATTTTTTGCCAGGGGTCGTGCAAGATGCCCAGCATGTAGTCAATGCTCTTGGCATCGCCCATGCGTGCGCCCCAGCGCGAGGCTTGGTCAAAGTAGGGGCCGCGGCTCATGGATTCGGAACCACCGCCAATCGCGACATCGCAGTCGCCCAGGGCAATGGCCTGGGCGGCAGAGACAATCGCTTGCAGGCCCGAGCCGCACAGGCGGTTGACGTTGAAGGCCGGGGTCTCAATGGGGCAGCCTGCATCAATGGCGGCCACGCGCGAGAGGTAGGCATCTTTGGTGTCGGTGGGAATCACATTGCCCATGACCACGTGGCCCACCGCATCAGGGGCGATGCCTGCGCGCGCAATCGCGGCTTTGACGGCGGTGGTGGCCAGCTGGGTGTTGGGTACGTCTTTGAGGCTGCCACCGAAGGTGCCAATGGCGGTGCGGGCGGCGCTGACGATAAAAATCTCACGGGTGCTCATGCGTTGTCTCCAGTCGTTGTTGCTGCAAAGCTGCCAACGATTGTGCGGTTGCAGCAATCTGCTGCCAAGCCTGCCCGTGACAGTTACGTAACGCTTGCTGTGCTTTCACAACGTGCCACCAACCGGTGCGCGCCTCAGGTGCTGACCTGCGGCGCGGTGCAATCAGGCGGCGACGCTGTAGCCTTCTTCCTGGATGGCCTGGGCCAGTGCTTCGCGTGCGGCTGTGCTTTGCACCACCACCTTGCCGCTGGCGCGGTCAATTTGGGTCTGGGCTTGTGCATCGACCTGCGCAATGGCGTTTTGCACAGCGCGTTCGCAGTGGCCGCAGGTCATGCCACTCACTTGAAATACGTGTTCCATCACAACTCCTTTGAATACGTTCGGGGGACGCCTGCACTGTAACTTGCGGCTGAGGGTGTTTCACGTGGAACGATGAAGGCCGCTGAACACCGCGGAAAAATGCGTTTGACGTGTGTAAAAAGCCCCAAGAAGGGGTTTTCTTTAGACATCGCGCGCGGTGATGTCTGGCAAACTTCAAAGATTGTTACCAGCTGTGCATGAGGGCTTTTGATGCTTGCACACGGCCTTGGCGTGGTGCCAAAGCTTCCCTGCTCTGCGGAGCGATAGAGAGGAATCCAGATCATGGATCTGTTTGGGTTGATGCGAATGTTCACGATCCGGGTGCGTATGTTGGGCGCCATTGCGGTCGTGTTGGTGCTGCTGGGAATTTTGGGTGGAGCAGGCATGTTTGGCATGTTCCGCGTGTATGACCTGAACCAGCGTTTTTTGACCGGGCCTTTCCAGCAGTTGCAGCAGATTGCCAAGCTGCAAGACAGCCTTGCGCATGTGCGTGGGCTGGAAAAAGACATGATCATTCAGTATGAGCAGCCCGATCAGCTGGAAAAGACCCATGCCAACTGGCAGGCTGGCTTGAAGGATGTGCGCGCGGTGGGCGAGGCATTTGGCGCGGCTGCCCCTGAGCAAGATGTGCAGGAGCTGCAAAAGCTTTTGCAGCATCTGGATCAGTACGAGCAGTTTTTTACCCCCGTTGCACGCCAGCTGCTGGCCAATGGCTATGACAGCGCCACCGTGGCACAGCGCGTGAGCCGCCGCGCCAGTGCGGAGTTTGAAGGGGCAGAAAAACAGTTGCAATCGCTGATGCAGCTGCTGCAAGCGCAAGCCCAGGCTGCAGAGGCGCGTGGCAGCGAAGTGGCCACCGAGACGCAGTGGCTGTTTATCTTGGCGCTGGTGATTACGACCTTGGTGGTGGCGCCGCTGACGCTGTTGAACATGGTGTCCATCTGCCGGCCTTTGCAGGATGCCAAGCGACTGGCGGACTCGATTGCCAAGGGCGATCTGACCGAGCAGCTCCATGTGGTCGGCAAGGACGAAGTCTCTGATCTGCAAAACGCCTTGAAGACCATGCAAAGCAACCTCAACGGTATGGTGGGGCGTGTGCGTGATGCCAGCGGCAATATTGCGCTGGCCAGCCAAGAAATTGCGACGGGCAATGGCGACCTGTCGGCCCGCACCGAACAGACGGCCAGCAACCTGCAGCAAACAGTGGCTTCGCTGCTGCAGCTGACGGGCACCGTGCAGCAAACGGCTTCATCGGCGCAAATGGCCAATCAGCTGTCGGCCTCGGCCTCGCAAACCGCCTCGGAAGGTGGCTCTGTTGTGGCGCAGGCGGTGGAAAGCATGCACGAGATTGCCGCATCCAGTCGCAAGATTGGCGACATCATCGGCCTGATTGATTCGATTGCCTTCCAGACCAATATCTTGGCCTTGAACGCTGCGGTGGAAGCAGCCCGTGCGGGTGAGCAAGGCCGTGGCTTTGCCGTGGTGGCCGGTGAGGTGCGCCTGCTGGCGCGCCGCAGCGCCGAGGCGGCCAGCGATATCAAACGCCTGATTCAAAGCAGTGTGATGGCCGTGGATGGCGGCGTGAAGCACGTGGAAACGGCGGGCAAAACCATGCAAGAGGTGGTAGGCAGCATCCAGCGCGTGGGCGACATCATTGGTGAGATCACGGCCGCTTCGAACGAGCAGTCCGGCGGTATCTCGCAGGTGAACCAGGCGGTGGGTGACATTGACCGCATGACCCAGCAAAACGCCGCGCTGGTGGAGCAATCGGCCGCCGCCGCAGAGTCGCTGAAAGACCAGGCCGCGCGTCTGGCCGAGGTGGTGCAGCAGTTCAAGCTGGAGCAGCAGGGCAGCTTGGCGTATGCACAAGCAGTGCCCGCACTGGGCCGCACCGGTGCAGTGGCTGGCGTGCGTGCTGCCCAAGCGCCAGCTTTGTTGGGGGAATAAGCAAAGGTAAATAAGTGAGCGCCTGGCGTTGATTTCTCCTTGCTTTCGATGCAATAAGTATTTGAAATCAAGCAAATACAAGCACAAACAGCTCATCTTTTATTGATGTGCGCACAGCAAAATGGCTTCCACCAGGAAGCCCTTTTTTATGGCGCTTGCACTGCGCTCATGGCTGCCGCCAAGCCAGGCGCGTATGAGACTACGCCATGGTTGGTGGCGCATGCGCCTCAGTCTTTGAGCAAACCTTCTGCACGCAGGGCTGCTTGTACAGCAGGGCGGCTGGCAATGCGGCCCAGATAGGCCTGCAAGTTAGGCAGATCGGACAAATCCAGACCCACAAATTTGCCCCAGTTGCTGACGGTGAACAGGTAGGCATCGGCCACGGTGAACTGCTTGCCCATCAGATAGTCTTTGCCCGCCAGTTGCAGTTCCAACCACTCAAAGCGGCGGCGCAGATTGCCCAGCGAGGTGGTTTTGAATGTGTCGGGGGTGCTGGGCACAAACAGCGGGCCAAAGGTTTTGTGCAATTCGGTGCCAATGAAGTTCAGCCACTCCAGCACGCGGTAGCGCTCCATGCTGCCAGCGGCAGGAATGAGTTTTTTATCGGGCACCTGGTCGGCCAGATACTGCACGATCACCGGGCCTTCGCGCAGGGTTTGGCCATCGTCCAGCGCCAGGAATGGGACATAGCCCAGCGGGTTGATGCTGTAAAAATCCGTACCGTCTTGCAGCTTGTGGCTCTTGGTGCTGGCCAAGATGTATTCGCAGGCCAAACCTGCTTCTTCGGCCACGATGTGGGGCGACAGCGAGCAAGCGCCGGGGCTGAAATAAAGCTTCATATCTCTGC
>JAFAGF010000008.1 GCA_023422975.1 Pseudomonadota bacterium | reverse complement strand
TGCCCGCATCTTTCATCTCACGCATGGCGGCTGCACCATCGGCCCCCATGCCGGTCAGCATGACGCCCGTGGCATTGCGGCCCGCAAACTGCGCCACCGACTTGAACAGCACTTCCACCGAAGGCTTATGCCGATTGACGGGCGGCGCCTGCTCATCGACCACCGCCACATAGTTGGCACCGCTGCGTGAAATGGCGAACTGCTTGCCACCCGGTGCAATGTAGGCGTGGCCGGGCAACAAACGCTCACCGTGGGTGGCTTCTTTCACCGTGATTTGGCACAAGCTGTTCAAACGCGCCGCAAAGCTGGTGGTAAAGCCTGGAGGCATATGCTGGGTGATGACAATGGCGGGCGCATCGGCAGGCATTTGCGTCAGCACTTCCTTGATCGCCTCGGTACCGCCCGTAGAGGCACCAATTGCAATCAGTTTTTCCGTCGACAGCTTGCCCAGCAGCGTGGCACTGCTAACGGCCGGCTTGACAACCGGCGCAGCGCCATGATCCAGCGCCGTTGCCGCAGGTTTGACCATGCGGTGTACATGCGCTGAAGCTGCGATGCGAATCTTGTCGACGATTTCCGTGGACAGCTGACTCAGCCCATTGGCCACCCCCACGCGGGGCTTGGAGACAAAGTCCACCGCACCCAACTCCAGCGCACGCATGGTGATTTCAGCACCGCGCTCGGTCAGGGTGGAAATCATCAGCACCGGCATCGGACGCAGCCGCATGATGCGCCCCAAAAAATCGATGCCATCCATCTTGGGCATTTCGATGTCCAGCGTGATCACGTCGGGGTTTTTCTCGCGAATCATCTCGCGCGCCACCAAGGGGTCATTGGCCGTACCAATGCATTCCATGTCTGGCTGACGGTTGATGATTTCGGCGAGCAAACTGCGCACCAGCGCAGAGTCGTCCACCACGATCACACGAGTCTTGCGATTCATTCTTTCAGCACCCTCTATCAAAACAGGTCCACACTGCCGCCCGCATTGGTCTTGGCCAACTGTGCCGCACTGCCGCGTGAACGCTCTTGCTCCACCAAAGCTTCTGGATGCGCATGCGCCAAACGCTTGACCATGGCTTTGCCGGTAGCAGGAAAATAAACGACCTTGCGCGGATAAATATCCAGCACATCTTCCGACACAATCGGAATCCGCTCGGTCTGCAAATACTGGGTTACGAAATCGGTGTTTCGCTCCCCGACATTCATGGTGGTGAAGTTGGCCATCACCTGGCCGCCACCAAAAATTTTGGCCTGCATGCTCTCACGCCGCGCACCCAGCTTGATCATTTCGTTGATCAGCATTTCCATCGCGAAAGAGCCGTAACGACCACTCACATCTGCGCTATCACCTTCTGGCAGCATAAAGTGGTTCATGCCCCCAATGTTCAGGGTGCGATCCCACAAACATGCAGCAATGCACGAGCCCAGCACCGTGCAGATGACGATGTTTTCACCCGTCACAAAATACTCACCGGGCAATACTTTGACGGCGTTGTACTGGAAGTGGTGGTCAAAGTAGAAAAATGAGGCTTCACCCGGCTTGCGCGGCCGCTTGCGCAATGCCTCCAGCCCCGCGGGACTCTGCCCGGCCTGCAGCGGCTGGCGTGACGCCCAGGCTGTACTGGCTGTATTCATGGCTGCACCTTTGCGATCCATGGCTGGGCATGCACGTGGTGATTCAATTTAGACCCGCTCATACACGGTCTTGCCGCGCAAGATAAACAAGTCCCGCGATTCACTGAAGTTCTCCGCATGGCCGACAAACAGCATGCCACCGGGCTTCATCACACGGTGAATACGCTCCAGCACTTTGCGCTGCGTGGGCGCATCGAAATAGATCATGACGTTGCGGCAGAACACGATGTCAAAAGGCTCTTTGAATGGCCAATCGTCACGAATCAAATTGACCTGCATGAAATCGATCATGCGGCGCAGCTCTGGCTTCACACGCACCATGCCGGCATTGGATGCTTTGCCGCGCATGAAGAATTTATGCAAGCGCTCCTGACTCAGGCTCTTGACATTTTCCATGCGGTAGACACCGTTGGAGGCCGTTTGCAGCACCTTGGAATCAATATCGCTGGCTGTGAGCTTGAAGTTGGCATTGGCCCCCAGTGCTTCTTGCGCAGTCAGCACAATCGAGTAAGGCTCTTCGCCCGTAGAAGCCGCATTGCACCAGACCCGCCATGGGGTACTGGCCGGCTTGCTCTTGAGGTGCTGCGCCAGAATGTCGAAGTGGTGCTGCTCTCTGAAAAACGAGGTCAGGTTGGTGGTCAGTGCATTGACAAATTCCTGCCACTCACGGGCATCACCTTGCTTTTCTAGCCAGGTGAGATAGTCATCAAAACTTTCGTAACCCGTTTCACGCAGCCGGCGTGAGAGACGGCTGTACACCATGGCATGTTTGCCATCATGCAAGCTAATGCCCGCATGCTTATAGATCAAAGCTTGTACACGACTGAAGTCTGCCGAAGTCCACGTGAACTCGCGGCCTTGCGCCATAGACCCAGATGCCTGGGCCGTATCAGTGTGTGGAGCGGTGCGAAGCATGAATAGTGATCACCCAGTTGAGGTGCATGGCAAAGCGCTGCCAAAACCTGGCCGCCCGCGCGCAGGCAGGTGACCAGAAACCCAAAGCCCAGCGTTCGTTACTCGACAGGAGCTACCAAGCCCATGTCTACATTCGACATTTGCTTTTCAATGTCCAGCAAGATCAGCATGCGATCACCCACTGAGCCGAGACCCAAGATGCAGCCGTTGTCGATCGCGCTTTCAATATCCGGAGCAGGACGGATGGCTTCTGGCGCCAGCTCCATCACATCGCTGACGGAGTCCACCACAATGCCCACCACGCGGTTGCGCAGGTTCAAAATGATCACGACCGTGAAGCTGTTGTATTCCACAGACGAGCAATTGAACTTCAGGCGCATATCCACAATCGGCACGATGGTGCCACGCAGATTCACCACACCCTTGATGAACTCAGGAGCGTTGGCAATGCGTGTCGGCTGTTCATAGCCGCGAATTTCTTGCACCTTCAAGATGTCGATGCCGTATTCCTCATCGCCCAAGCGGAAGGTCAAGTATTCGCGGGCACCCGAGGCTTTGCTCTCCGCATTCTTTCCCATGATGTTCATTGCTTTCTCCTAAAGCGGCAGGGCTTTCTGTTCGCCCTCCAACCACCAAAAATTTTGTTCACCAGCCGCGCTGTGCACTGCCGCCACGCGACCAGCCATTACCCACTCACGCCAAGCCACGCTCAACGTGCGCGACGCACCAAGCTGCTGGTATCCAGAATCAAGGCCACCGTGCCGTCACCCAAAATGGTGGCGCCCGAGACATTGGGCACCTTGCGGTAGTTACTCTCCAGGTTCTTCACCACCACTTGGTGCTGACCCAGCAGTTCATCCACCAGCAGCGCCACACGGCTGCCATCAGACTCCACCACCACCATGATGTCGCTGCGCTGCCCGCCTTCTGCACGTGGCACACCGAACACCTTTTCCAACTCAATCACGGGCATGTACTCGTCGCGCACCTTGACCAGTTGCGAGCCCTGCGTCACGCTGCTGACGTCTGCCGCATTCACCTGGAAGGACTCCACGACCGAAGACAGCGGCAAGATGTACACCTCGTCGCCGACCCCTACCGACATGCCATCCATGATGGCCAAGGTCAGTGGCAAGCGAATCGAAACCCGCATACCCACACCTTCCACGGAATCGATCTCGACCGATCCGTTCAGTGCCGCGATGTTTTTGCGCACCACGTCCATGCCTACGCCACGGCCAGACACATCGGTCACAACATCGGCGGTAGAGAAACCCGGTGCAAAAATCAGCATCCAGACTTCGTTGTCCGGCATGCTGTCAGGCACATCCATACCGCGCTCGCGCGCCTTTTTCAGAATTTTTTCGCGGTTCATGCCCTTACCGTCATCGCGCACTTCGATAACGATAGAGCCACCTTGGTGCGACGCAGCCAAGGTCAATGTGCCAGTTTCAGGCTTGCCGGCCTTGA
>JAFAGF010000257.1 GCA_023422975.1 Pseudomonadota bacterium | reverse complement strand
TTCTGGAATTTGTTGGGGTCCTTCAGAAAGTCGACGACTTCCTTGACTTCTTCCTTGGCTTCGTCGCAACCAGCCACGTCCGCAAAGGTGACGGTGTTGTTGTTTTCGTCCAGCATGCGCGCTTTGGACTTGCCGAAGCTGAAAGCGCCGCCTTTGCCGCCGCCCTGCATTTGGCGCATGAAGTAGATCCACACGCCAATCAGCAGCAGCATGGGGCCCCAACTGACCAACAGGCTCATCAACAGCGAGCCTTCTTCGCGGGGCTTGACGTCAAACTTGACATCGTTGGCGATCAGGTCGCCCACCAAACCGCGATCGAGGTAGGTCGCAGTGGTACGAACGCGGCGGTCATCGGTAGTGATCGCGACGATTTCGGTGCCGCCTTGGCCTTCCTGAATGGTTGCACTTTTGATGCGGTTGTTACGCACCTCGGTCAGGAATTCCGAATAGCCGATTTGGCCTGCGCCAGCACTGCCGCGGGTATCAAATTGCTTAAATACCGTAAACAGCACCATGGCAATGACCAGCCAGACGGCGATTTTTGAAAACCACTGATTGTTCAAGCGGGGCTCCAGAGGAAAAAAGGAGAAAACATTCGCATGGGAAGCTGATTCCCATATGCGGTTCATTTTAGGTGTTTCAAGCGAGGGTGCTAAACCTTTATTCCTGCCAAGGCAATGGGGTTCAAGGGTTTTAGGCACTTTCGCTAGCGCCACCTGGCGCTATCCCGTTTATTTCAGACCGATGCCAATCAAGAAAGTCTCCGAAGATTTGTCTCGTGATGACTTAGGTTTCAGGGGCTTTACCAGTTTGAAGTGGTTGCGAAAGAGCTTGACCAAATCGTCATAGCCGGGGCCGTGAAAAACCTTGGCCACCAGTGCACCTTCGGGGCGTAAATGGTGGGTGGCGAAATCCACGGCAAGTTCAATCAAATGTTCTACACGCGCTCCATCGGTGGTGCTGTGTCCAGATAGGTTGGGCGCCATGTCAGAAACAACCACATCTACAGGGCGGCCTTGTACGACCTCTTCAAGCTGAGCGAGTACGGACTCTTCGCGGAAGTCCCCTTGGATGTAGTGCACGCCTTCAATGTGTTCCATCGGCAGCAAGTCCAAGGAGATGATGGTGCCGTCGATCTCACCCACAGAGGTTCCTGTGGGGGATAGGCGTCGGCGCACGTACTGACTCCATGCGCCGGGCGCGCAGCCCAAGTCCACTACCACATGGCCCGGTTTGATGAGCTTGAAGGTCTCGTCAATTTCCTTGAGTTTGTAGGCAGCGCGCGCGCGGTAGCCGTCCTTTTGTGCGGCTTGCACATAAGGGTCGTTCAGGTGGGCATTGAGCCAATTCTTGTTGAGCTTCTTGCTTTTCGGTTTGGTATTCATCGCAAATTTCTTCCAGCCTCGATAATACGAGCATGCCCCAAATTGATTTAACTCCCGCAGAGCGCCGGGAACACCGCGCTGATGCCCACCATCTCGACCCTGTGGTCATGATTGGTGGTGACGGTTTGACACCCGCCGTCCAAAAGGAAGTTGACGCCGCCCTGAATGCACATGGCCTGATCAAGGTACGTGTGTTTGGCGACGACCGCGCTGCACGCGAGCAGATTTATCTGCAACTGTGCGACGAACTCAACGCTGCTCCTATCCAACACATCGGCAAACTGCTGGTGCTGTGGCGTCCTATTCCTGAAAAGGAAAAGGCGTTTGACGAAGACCGCAAAGCTGGTCCTCGCGACATCAAACTGCTCAAGTTTGGCCGTGCAGGCAGCAAGCCTGAAGTCAAGCAAATTCGTGTGCTGGGCAACCAACGCCTGACACAAGGTGGCTTGATCAAGCGCGCCAAGAAAACCGGCCCTAAGTCGACCAAAAAAGGCCATTAAGCCATTGGCTTGCTTTGTCTGTCTTGCTGCATGACCACTACAACTTCCACAACACCTGAGCGCCACATCCTTTGTATGAAGTGGGGAACCAAGTACGGGCCGGAGTATGTCAACCGCCTGTATGCCATGGTGCGCCGTCATCTCAGCGGTGATTTTCGCTTTGTCTGCCTGACCGACAACGCTGAAGGGATTCGTTCGGAGGTGCAATGTCTGCCCATCCCATCGCTGGATTTGCCTGCCGGCATTCCCGAGCGAGGCTGGACCAAGCTAACGACCTTCACCAAAGACCTGCATGGTCTTAAGGGTGCTGCGCTGTTTTTGGATGTGGATGTGGTCATCACCGGGCCGCTGGATGATTTTTTCACCTATCCCGGTGAATTCCTCATCATTCATGACCACAAGCGCCCCTGGCGCATTACGGGTAACTCTTCGGTGTATCGCTTTGAGTTGGGCGCACACGCGGATGTGCTGGAGTACTTCCGGACGCACTTTGAAGAAATTCGTAAGCAGTTTCGCAATGAGCAGGCGTACCTGTCGGATGCGATTCACAAGCAGGGCAAGCTCAAATACTGGCCAGCCGAGTGGTGCCCCAGCTTCAAGTACCACTGCATTCCGACATGGCCCACCAATTTCTGGAAACCTACTTTTGTGCCCGACAACGCGCGCATTGTGATTTTTCATGGTGAATGCAATCCGCCTGATGCCTTGGCTGGGCGTCGTAACCGCCGTTTTCGCTACATCAAGCCTGCTACCTGGGTGGCCGAGCACTGGCGCGAATAATTTTTCTATTGTTGGAACCAGCCCCTCAAGGTCATGGCCTGAGGGGCTTTTTTGTCCAACCCCCCTTGGTTTTTGTTTTTCTATGACATCTCCAGAACAACCGCGTAACCCTTTGCATGGCCTGACGCTAGAGCGCATGCTCACGGATTTGGTGGACTACTATGGCTGGCGGGAGCTGGGCGAACGTATTCCGGTGCGTTGCTTTAACCTCGATCCAAGTGTCTCTTCCAGCTTGCGTTTTTTGCGCAAAACGCCTTGGGCGCGAGAGAAGGTTGAGCAGTTGTACCTCTACACACTGCGTCAGCACCAGCGCGCGCAGCGCTAGGTTTGCTGGCATCACGATGAAGCGTTGCTTTATCGGCAAGACTGCAGCCATTAATTCTTGCTAAGTTGCGGCTGCGAAGTACTGTTTGTGCTTGCTTTGTCAGTCAATGAATTGAAGAATTCGCCGTCCTTGCTTTGCAGCCTTCCATGCCTGATGCCACTTTGTTCACCGCAAGCCAATACGAAACCATTTGTGAAAGCTTGCCTGACCCTGCCTTTATCCTGACGCAGTCAGGCCGCTACGCCGCCATTTTGGGCGGCAAAGACAAGCGGTACTACCACGATGGCAGCTCTTTGGTGGGCAAGTACATCGCGCAAGTGCTGGCACCGGCTAAAACGCAGTGGTTTTTGCAGCAAATTCAGGCAGCACTCGCAAGCCAGCAAATGCTGGTGGTGGAGTACGAACTCAGTGGCAAGGATGTCTTGGGCTTGCCTGATGAGGGGCCGGAGCATGCCATCTGGTTTGAAGGGCGCGTCAGCGCTTTGGCGCATACCTATGGTGGTGAGCCGGCAGTGCTGTGGGTAGCCAGCAATATTACGGCCAGCAAACAGCTGCAACAACTCTTGCAGCAGCAGGCATTGAGTGATGAGTTGACGGGGCTGCACAATCGCCGCCGTTTCATGCAGGCCTTGTCAAAGGCCTATGCCGCATTTCAGCAGGATGGCCGGTCTGCCTGTTTGCTGAGTTTTGATGTGGATGGCTTTAAGGCCATCAATGATGCGCTGGGCCATCCTGCGGGCGATCAAGCTTTGCGTGACTTGGCGCATGCTGCGCAGCAGATCGCCGCTGCGCCAGACTTGGTGTGTCGCGTCGGTGGTGATGAGTTCGTCATTCTGAGTCTGGACCGGAGCGTGGCCGAGACCATGCGGTTTGCCCAGCAGTTGCTGCACTGTGGGCGCCAAGCATTGCAGCCCTACGCCACTGCGGATTCGGTGCCAACGCTGAGCATTGGGATTGCCCACTTCACCGTGCATGACAGCAGCATGGAAGACATCATGCGCCGGGTGGATCAGGCGTTGTACATCTCCAAAACACAAGGCGGGCACCAGGTGAGCGCTGCGGAATCTGGGGTGGAGTGAAGTGCTTGATATTTGCACGGCCTATGCTCGGTGTGCTTAAAAAAA
>JAFAGF010000207.1 GCA_023422975.1 Pseudomonadota bacterium | reverse complement strand
ACCACCCTCAACCGCCAAGGCAACGATGTGGGTACGCAGTACCGCAGCGGCATCTACACCACATCGCCCGAGCAGCAAGCCCAGGTGCAGGCATGGGTGGAGGCACTCAACCAAGACAAGGTCTTTGGCGCGCCTGTAGTCACCGAGGTGCTGCCGCTGGACAACTACTGGTCCGCCGAGGACTATCACCAAGACTACTTTGCGCGCAATCCGCACCAAGGATATTGCGCCTATGTGGTGGGCCCCAAGGTGCACAAGTTCCTGCACACCTTTGCGGCTTACGCCAAAAAAGGCGAATAAAAACTGCCCAAGCAACAGGGTGTTTGCGCAGGCACCCTGAATTTCGCGTTTACAAGTTCAAGCGCAAGGCATAATGCAACCGTGTTGCGTTAATGGCTGTCTTTCGCTGCTGCTTATGCCCGTATCTTGTGCTCCTATGGTTTTGACTTTGCCTGCAGGCATGCGTGCTACGCGTGCGGTGCAGGCATTGCTGTGGGTGCTGCCCGCGCAGCAGCCGGTGCAGGGGTGGACACAAGCGCTGGCAGAAGCCGCTTTGCATGCGCAGGGCGTGCAGGTGAACCGCGTCACGGTCTACCGGGCTTTGGACCGGCTGGCTGACGCCGGGTTGCTGCAGCGCACGGTCGATGCGCAGCGCACCACCCGTTACTGGGTGGTGCATGCCACGGCCACATCTTCAGTGCCTTCGGCCCACATGGAATGCAAAGCCTGCCACCAGCCTATGGAACTGGATGCAAGTGCGGCGGCCGTGCAAGCCGCCTTGCAGGCCTTGCGCCAAGCGGTGGCGCAAACAGCGGGGGTGCACAACCCCACGCTGGATGTCAGCGTGCAGGCCGAATGCGCGCACTGCACCAGTGGGCAGTAGTCAACAGCCAGTGATGCGACACGTCTTTTCTTCCACCCTTTGAGAGTCTTTCTATGAAATCTCTGCTCTGTAGTGCCGCAGCCGCTTTGCTGTTGGCCACCCCCGCGTGGGCACATGACCACGCCCATGACGCAGCGCACAGCCACGGCAAGCCTGCGGCAACGGCCCCAGCCGCCAAGGTTGACGCCCATACCCAAGAAGATATTGAGCGCCACCGTGGCATGGCCCGCGCGCATGAGCAAGCTGCGCAATGTCTGGCTGCGGGCAAGCCTTATGAAGACTGCCAAAAGCAGCTGCAAACCAGCTGCAAAGGCTTGGCGCTGGGCAAAAACTGTGGCATGCGCCACGCCCACTGACCATTGGCACCTTTGTATTAAAGGATTTTTCTCGTTTTCAACTGTCGTATGAACTGGTTTTCCCGCATGCACGCTGCGCGCACGCCCTGGTTAGGGTGGTGGCTGGCCTTGGCCTTGGTGGTTGCACCTGCCTTGGGACGCATGCACGAGGTGCTGCACGCACCGATAGTGGCTTCCATCGCACAGGCCAGCACGCCCGCTGAGGCTTCGCATTCCCATGGCGGCATCGCCGCATGGTTTGACGGACACAGCGCACAAGCTTGTTTGGTGCTGGATCAATTAGGGCATGGCGCCAGCAACACGCCTGCCGCAGTGGCTTGCAGCCACCCGCAACCGGCCCAGCCCCCGCTGTGGATCAGTGTTGCCCACTTGTTGCCCGCGCCTGCGCGCATCTTCCTGGCCCGCGCGCCGCCCAAAGACTTTATCGCCTGAGCCCAGGCACTCTTCCCTAAAACAAGAGCTATCAGCGCTTGATACATAAGCGCTAGGGGCACTTTTTACCCAAAATTTCTGAGATGCGCTGCCACGGACTGTCCGTGCTGCAGCCGCTGTTTGCTGCCTGCTGCGCTGTACGTACAGGCCGGCAGTGCCTGCGCGCGTCTTTTTGCTTGAGAGAGAACATGAAGTCTTTGCAATCCCCTTGGACATTGCACTTGATCCAACCCGCAGTCATGGCCGTGGTTTTGTATGTGGCCCACATCCAGATGGGCCATGCGCAGGACGCCACCGCCACCGCCCCCAACCCAGCCAATGAAGTGAGTGAAGTAGCCTTGCCCGGCGTGACCGTGTCCGCCACCGGGCTGGGCTGGGCGGCGCAAGATATGGCCGCGCCCGTGAGTGTGCTGGAGGGGCAGGTGTGGCAGCAGCAGCGCGCCGCCATACTGGGCGAAAGCCTGTCGGGTGAGCTTGGCATCCATGCCACCCACTTTGGGGCCGGGGCCAGTCGCCCCATCATTCGCGGCATGGATGGCCCACGCATTGCTGTGCTGGCCAACGGTGTGGAGTTGCACGATGCCTCCACCATCAGCCCGGACCACGCGGTCACTGCCGACCCGTTGCTGGTCCAGCAAGTGGAAATTTTGCGCGGCCCCAGCGCCCTGATCCATGGCGGTGCCGTGGGTGGGGTGGTCAATTTGGTGGATGAGAAAGTGCCCACGCAGCGCCCGGGCCAACCCGTGCAAGGCAATGCCGAAGTGCGCTGGGGCAGTGCCGCCAATGAAAAAAGTGGTGCGCTGGGGTTGACCACGGGCACCGGCCCCTTGGTGCTGCGTGTGGAGGCCGCTGGGCGCCATGCCAGTGATTACCGCGTAGGGCGTGGCTGGCAGGCTGAAGAGGGCGGGCGCAAAGTGCCCGGCAG
>JAFAGF010000179.1 GCA_023422975.1 Pseudomonadota bacterium | reverse complement strand
TGCAAGCACAAGGGAGTCAGCATGGAGCGCCGGACTAGTCGTGGTAACGCTCAGCCAGGCTATTGGCTGCCAGCATGGCGTCGTACACCTCGGCTTCGCTGATGGCACGGCCCATATTGCCCATGGTGTCGTTCTTGTCGCAGGCCAGCTTGGCCACTTGGCGCCATTCGGCTTCCACCCATTCGGTCAGGCCAAAGTCGCGCAGCGACAGGGGCAGGCCCGCGGCCTTGATGATGCGGATGACTTCCTCCACCTCGTCCAGCGGGGCGTTTTCCAGCACCAGTTGGGTCAGCAGGCCAAAAGCCACTTTTTCGCCGTGCTGGGCGTTGTGCAAGGCGGGCACCACGGCCATGCCGTTGTTCACCGCATGGGCTGCCGCCACGCCTGCGGCTTCGGCACCCACGCCGCTCAGGTAGATGGTGGCTTCAATGGTTTCTTCCAGCGCTGGCGTCACGGCCTTGTTGCGCACGGCATCCATGGCGGCATCGATGTTTTTGCGCAGAATTTCATAGCACATCTCGCCCAGACCCAGCCCGGTGCGCGAGGGGCGCTTGAGGATCAGGTTGGTGCCGTTGCAGCGCCACGATGCGCGCGCTTCAAAGTAGGTCGCCAGCGCATCCCCCACGCCTGCGGCAAAAAAGCGCGCCGGGGCTTGGGCAATGATGGTGGTGTCCGCAATCACCGTATCGGGGTTGTGCGGCATGAACAGGTAGTGGTCAAACTCACCATTGGGCTTGTAGATCACGGCCAACGCAGTGCATGGCGCATCGGTCGATGCAATCGTGGGCACCAGAATCTGCGGCAGCTTGCAGTTGTGCGCCACGGCCTTGGTCACATCCAGCGCCTTGCCGCCCCCCACGCCCAGCACCACGTTGCAGCCCGCCGCTTTCACCGCAGCTTCCAGGCGTGCAATCTCATCGGTGGTGCACTCACCACCAAACTGCGCCACCTGGCTGCGAATACCTTGCGCACTCAGCTGGGCCACGGTTTCCGCCTGAATGCGGGGCATGAAGAAGCTATCGGCAATGATGAATACGTGGTCGCCATGCTCAGCGATGTATTCACCCACCTGGTTGAACAGGCCAGCGCCGATGAGGAATTTCTTGGGGGAAGAGACGGAACGTGGAGTCATGAAAGCACCTAGTAGTTGTTTTATTAGGGTTTTCCATGGTGCCCCAGTACAGGCGCTGCGCCAAGCCTGCGGGCGGTGCAAACGCGCTGCGCTTGATCCGCATCAAGTACAGCCGGTTTTACGCCCCCGGCGCAGGCACTTTGCAATGCAGCAGCACTCCATGGCTATGCCACACGACTGCTCCTCTTAGGCAGAAGCACGCGCGGAGCACTAACGCTGCGCGCGCAGCGCTGCCGCATCGCACCAGCGCTGCGCCACCTTGGGCGTGGTGATGCACACGGCCTCGTGCGTGACGGTGGTCACAGCACGCTCCAGCAGCTGAATGTCTGCCTCATGCTGGCGTGCGACATGCGGGTCTTCAAAGAAAATAGCGCGCTGACAGCGGCGCTCCAGCACCAGATCGGCAATTTGCGCATCGCCCCCCAAGGGGCCGCTGTTATAGCGGTCAACCCAAGGCTTGTCCGCAGGCCAGCCCTTGCTCCATGCCAGTTCGTTGAGCTTCTGGCCCGTGGTACCCGTACCCACGCGGCGCTTAAAGCGCGAGAGCACATCAAAGTTGTGCGCCGCAAACTCCAGCATGGCGGGCTTCATAGCATCGTGCGCAATCAGCGCCACCGTCTGGCTTTCAAAGTCATGAAAGCGATCGGCATTGCGGTCACGCGCCAAGCCTGCGTGCATGCGCTCCATCTCCACCCAATCGCGCGCCGTCGCCACGGTCGAGATAAACGGTTTGCCGTGGATCACGCACTGGCGCTTCAAGGCCAATGCTTCCGGGAAAATGGACGAAGGATCCACCGGGTCGGTCAGGTAAATGGCGCCATCCAGCGTGCGCCCCTCGCCCATGCCCACCACCTCCGCCACCAGCTTCATCAGCCCGCCTTCACGGCCATAGGGGTAGCGCACCAAGCCGGTGTAGCGGTGCATCATGTCGGCAGCGGCAATGGCGTCGTACGTGCGCCCCACGGCATGCAGGCCCAGATTCAGCTCACGCATGCCGGATTCACAGGCGCGCAGCAGCGCAAACAGCGCGGCATCTTCGGTTTGGTGGTGGAGTCGGTTCGCAGCAAGACCTAACAGCATGGTCACATATGTCCTTCAGAACGGCGCGATCGTGGGGAGGTGATCGGCGCGCTCACCAAGCATAGACCCAAACGCATGACCTCAAAATGACAACCTGTTGCTGCGGACTGCCTGTTGGGCAGCGAATTCGCGGCCAGCGGCGGCATGCCACTGGCCTTCTCCAGCACCACAAAATCCATAGCTACCAGCGCTTGCTGCATCTGCACCAAGGCCTTTTTTGGCAAGTGTACGAACTAAGCGACACCACGCCAAATTGCTTCTGCTAGCCTGCATACGCCGCTGATCGGTGGCACTTTGTTGGCTCTCAGGTATTGGTTTTTTGTGTCTGCTTCTCCCTCTTCTGCCGTGGCATCGCCTGCGGCCATGTCTCCCGTTTTTGTCATTGGCTTGCTTGCATTGCTGCTGGGCTTTCAGCCACTGACGACCGATCTGTACCTGCCCGCCATGCCACAGCTGGCCCAGCAGCTGGATGCCTCTGTTGCCCAAACCCAAAGCACGTTTTACGCGTTGATTCTGGCATTTGGTTGCTCGCAACTGGCTTGGGGGCCAGCATCCGACCGCTGGGGCCGCCGCCCCATCTTGCTGGCCGGCATTGGCTTGTATGTGCTGGCTGCCGTGGGCTGCGCACTGGCTCCACACATGGATGCCTTGATCGCCTGGCGCACCGTGCAAGGCGCGGCACTGGGGGCCGTGGTCATGGCGGCGCGCGCCATCGTGCGTGATTTGTACAACCCCGTGGAAGGCACCCACGTCATGTCCAAGGCGCTATCCGGCCTGGGCGTGCTGGCCTGCTGCAGCCCCTTGATCGGCAGTTGGCTGGCGCAGCACATGGGCTGGCGCTCCACCATGGTGGCCCTGTCTGTCGTGGGTGCTGCCTCCTGGCTGCTGGTGTGGCTGCGCTTTCAGGAAAGCGTGCAGCACTTCAACCCGCATGCGCTGCGCCCGCAGCGCTTGCTGGGCTGTTGGGGGGAAATTCTGCGCCACCCGACCTTCTTGGCCTATTCCGCCACTACCACCAGTTCGTACGGTGGCTTGGTGGTCTTTTTGACGGCCGCTCCCTTTGTTTTCACCCAGGCGCTGGGCTGGAGCGCCACCCACGTCGGCTGGCTGCTGGCCGCCAACGGGGTGATCTACATCGGCGGCACCATGCTGTGCCGCCGTCTGCTGCCGCGCTGGGGCGTGCGCAACACCGTGGCCGTTGCTGGTGGGCTGGCCGTGCTGTGCGCAGCCTTGTTACTGGGATTGGCATTGCTGGAGGTACGCAACCCCTGGGCCTATGCCTACGCTTGCTTGCTGTTTCCGATTGCCCACGGTATCCAGCAACCCTGCGGTCAAAGCGGTGCCGTCAGTGCCTTTCCCAAGGCGGCAGGCATGGCATCGGCCTTGAATGGTTTCATCATGATGCTGTTTGCGTTTGCGACGGGCCAGCTGCTGGGCCGCAGCTTCAATGGCACTGTGTACCCCTTGGTTTTCGGGCTGGGCTTCTGGTGTTTGGCTGCAGCCTTGGCATCATGCACGCTGGTGCGCCGCCATGGCGTGCCCAGCGCTCCTTAAAGCTTGGCTTGGCAGGCGCTACTTGGTCTGAACGTTTGCCCCTTTGCCATCTTGACTGCTTCCACCTCTCCCCTGCCCTGCATTGCCATTGCTGGCCCCACCGCATCCGGCAAAACCAATGCTGCTTTGGCGCTGGCCGCTGTACTGTCCCAGCGCGGCCAAGCCAGTGAAATCATCAGCGTGGATTCGGCCTTGGTCTATCGCGGCATGGACATTGGCACCGCCAAACCCACCCGCGACGAGCAAGCCGCCGTACCGCACCACCTGATCGACATTCTCGATCCCCTGCAGTCCTACAGCGCCGCTGAGTTTGTGCAAGACACCCAGCGCTTGGCGGCAGAAATCCGCGCGCGCGGCGCCATCCCACTGCTCGTGGGCGGCACCATGCTGTACTTCAAAGCCCTGTTCGACGGCATTGATGAAATGCCCGCCGCTGATCCCGAGGTACGTGCCCAAATTGATGCCCAAGCCGCAGAACGTGGCTGGCCCGCCATGCATGCCGAACTGGCCAAGGTCGACCCCGAAACGGCGGCACGTCTGGCCCCGGCTGACAGCCAGCGCATTCAACGCGCACTGGAAGTCTGGCATGTGTCGGGCCAGCCACTTTCCAGCTTTCACAACGCAAAAAAGCGAGCTGCTGACGCAAGCCCCGCCTTCGATTGCACGCTTTTTTCTTTAGAACCCAATGACCGGGCCTGGTTGCATGCACGCATTGCCCAGCGTTACGACACCATGCTGGACGCCGGTTTTATCGACGAAGTAAAAACCCTGCGCGCGCGCGGTGACCTCAACCCCGACCTGCCCAGCATGCGCTGCGTGGGCTATCGCCAAGTCTGGGAAGAGCTGGACTGGCAAGAGCGCAAGGGCACGGCCAGCATCAACATGCACCTGGTGCGTGAAAAAGGCATTGCTGCTACGCGCCAGCTGGCCAAGCGCCAAATCACCTGGCTACGCAGCATGCCCCAGCGACATCCCATTGCCTGTGACGACCCGCTGGCCACCATGCAGGTGGTGCAAGCCGCCTTGGCCAGTTTGAAATAAACCAGCAGCGGCACCTCAAACCGCAACGCTTTGCCTTGCGAAACTGCCCCCGGCCCGCATCACGCGGGCTTTTTTATATCGTCCTCTTGACGCATGCCTGCTGCTGACCTGGCGTGAAAAACCCAGGTGACAAATCTTGACAAGGCCTAGCGATCAACGGTAGAGCGCTACTTTTTTTTGAATCCTAAACTCGCCACATCAATTCGATTACTCAATTAATAAAGCATTTGAAATAGGTTTTTTCTTAAAACTTTGTCAGACCAGACTGACGGCCATAAGAACATCTCCGCCATCTGCTTTCGCTGCCACGCAATGAGCCTCTCCGTCCGTTTTTCTCCCGAGTTCCAAAACGACATTTTTCGCACCCGCTCCGGTGAACCAACTTCCAGCATCCGGGTGCCACCTTCAGGACATGACCAGCAGTCTGCGCCACTTCCTCCACAGGATCCGCGCAGACATCGCTGGTATTTGCCGGTGCACGCAAAGTTCGCGCTGGCCTTGCTGGGCGGCATTTTGTGGGGCTGGATGGCCACCGCCATGGCCGAGCGCTGGATCGATGACCTCACCACCGTGACCGGCACCGTGCTGGCCCATCTGGTGGTCTACGGCATTGCCGTGGTGCCGGGGTTTATGAATGCTTTTTTGGTCATCAGCTTGCTGCTGGATCGCCGCCCCCGCTTTGCCGCACAGTCCTTGCATGATCGCCTGCCCCCTATCACCATCCTGGTGGCTGCGTATAACGAGTCGGCCAGTATTCTGGGTACGCTCGAGAGCATTGATCGCAACAACTACCCGGGCGAGCTGAAAGTCATCGTCGTCAATGACGGCTCCAGTGACAACACCTTGGAATTGCTGGGCACCGTCTCCTACCCATGGCTGCAAGTCTTGGATATGGGCCAGAACGTAGGCAAGGCCCGCGCGCTGACCAAAGCCCTGGAGCTGGTCAACACCAGCCTGACGCTCACGGTCGATGGTGACTCTTACCTCTACAAAAACGCGCTGGCCAACCTGATTCGCCGCTACCTCAGCGACCCCGCCAACACCCGTGCGGTTGCAGGTGCCGTGCTGGTGCGCAACTCCCGCGTCAACCTGGTCACCAAGGTGCAGGAGTGGGATTACTTCCACGGTATTGCCGCCATCAAGCGCCTGCAAAGCCTCTACCACGGCACCCTGGTGGCCCAAGGTGCCTTCTCGGTCTATGACACCCAAGTGCTGCGCCAGCTGGGCGGCTGGCCGCATACCGTGGGCGAAGACATTGTGCTGACGTGGGGGATCCTCAAAGCCGGCTACCGCGTTGGCTTTGCAGAGAACGCCTGCCTCTTCACCAATGCCCCTGAAACCTGGCTGCAATTCATTCGCCAACGCCAACGCTGGTCGCGCGGACTGGTGGAAGCCTTCAAACTGCACTGGCAGTTGCTATTCAAGCCACGCATGACCACGCTGTTCATCTGGTGGAACCTGTTGTTCCCCTATATGGATCTGGTGTTCACCTTCGCCTTTGTGCCAGGAATGATTCTGGCCCTGTTCGGTATTTACTGGATTGCAGGCCCCATGACGTTGCTGGTGCTGCCACTGGCCATGTTGGTGAACTATTTAATGTTTCACATCCAAGCGGGCATGTTCCGCGAGCAAGATTTGAAAGTACGCCGCAATCCACTGGGCTTTGTAATTTACGCCTTGTTCTACAGCGTAGTACTGCAGCCTGCATGCGTCTGGGGCTACTGCAAAGAAATCATCAGCCGTACCAAGAGCTGGGGAACCAAATGAGCCATTCCTTTCCTGCCACCTTGCTGGCAACCACCTTGCTGCTGGCAGCCAGCGCAGCACACAGCCAAGCACCTGCCGCGCAACACGTCTCTACAGGCATCGATGCCAGCGACGACTCCGACGGTTTTCGCGAATACAAGCCCTGGGCCCAATACGAGGCTGCCAACGGCTGGGGCCTGCGCGCTGCTTGGCAGCACTACAGCATCAACGACTGGTCCGCCACCGGGCGCAGCCTCTACCTCACCCATCGCGCGCAGCAGGGCGCATGGAACAGCAATGGCCGCGTCGGGCTGAACCGCAGCGCTGCACACAGCCACATCGTGGGCGCGTGGGACGGCATGTACCAGTTCACCGCCCAAACTGCAGCAGGCATGAGTGTGGAGCGCGATGTCGTCAACTCGCAGCGCGGACTTGAGCGTGGCCTCACCGCCACCACAGCAGTTGCGGTACTGGATCACCAGCTTCACCCACGCTTGAGCCTGGGCCTGGCTGCAGGCAGTACCTGGTTTTCGGATGACAACCGGCGCGATGTGCTGCGCAGCCGCTGGACATTCACCCTGCACGAGCCCCAAGGCTGGTACGCCTACGCCATCACGCGCCATTATCAAAACAGCAAGCCCTACCAAGGCGCGTACTTTGCGCCCGAGCGCTTTCGGGAAGCCGCGCTGGGCCTGCTGTGGAAGAAGGCCGTCAGCGACCACCTCGTCATCAGCGCCAATGCCGACTGGGGCCGCCAATACATTGAAGGCCAAGGCCAGCGCTTGTGGCACTGGGGCTTGTACCTCTCCTCTCCACACCGTGCTGCCATCCAGTGGAAAGTCGGTATCAGCAGCAGCAAAGACCACGCCTCCAGCCTCAATGGCGGTGACACCAGCTACCGCTACACCAGCGCGGTGGCCCATATACGCATTCCGTTTTAGACGAGCACCCGGAGCAACCCAACCCAGGGGCATATTCACCGCCACGTTGATACGCCTGCTTACGCCACAGCGGTGGTGTTTCCGCTAGGCTACCCTCCAAGGGGCAAGCCATGAAACACCTTCACCTTCTCTACATCACACTCGCGCTCACGCTGGGCGGTTGCGCACAGCAGCAGTACTACCAGCCGTCTGAAACCTCCGCCAGCAATCCCAGCGGCATCACGGTTTACGGCGAAGTCGATGCCAGCGTGGTGCATGCACGCTGAGC
>JAFAGF010000162.1 GCA_023422975.1 Pseudomonadota bacterium | reverse complement strand
TGCTAATGCTTACCTCCCCCTTGTGAGGGAAGGCATGCAGCCGAATTGAGCCATTCGGCTGCAGATTGAAGTTGCTACTTATTAGGTAGCAATGAGACTTACACCTCTAGGGCTTATCGTCCGATTTAAAAGGTGGTACCAGACCACAAAGCGCGACACGTGTCGCACGAAAAGGTTGAGGATAGGTGCCTGGTACCAAAATTTCTGCACCCACCTGGTTGATATTGGTGTGTCCGCAAAAAGCCATCGTGGTGTCCAGCTCTTTGTGAATAATGCTCAGCGCCTTGGTAACGCCCTCTTGTCCAAAGGCGCCCAAGCCATACAAAAAGCTGCGGCCAATCAAGGTACCTTGCGCGCCCAGCGCGCGTGCTTTGAGCACGTCTTGCCCACTGCGAATGCCGCCGTCCATCCACACTTCAATATCTTTGCCTGCGGCTTCCACCATGCTGGGCAGCGCCTCAATCGACGAAGGTGCACCGTCCAGCTGGCGCCCGCCGTGGTTGCTCACCACCAGCGCATCAGCCCCTGTTTGCGCGGCCAGGCGTACATCTTCGGCATCCATCAGTCCCTTCAAAATCAGCTTGCCGCCCCAGCGCTTTTTGATCCACTCCACATCATTCCAATTCAGCGTGGGGTCAAACTGATCGGCCGTCCACGATGCCAGCGAACCCATGTCGGACACCCCTTGGACATGGCCGACGATATTGCCCATAAAGCGCCGCTGGGTGCCCAGCATGCCCATGCACCAACGGGGCTTAGTCGCCAGATTCAGCAGGTTTTTGAGCGTGGGCTTAGGGGGCGTGGACAGGCCGTTTTTGATGTCCTTGTGCCGCTGACCCAGAATCTGCAAATCCAGCGTCACTTGCAAAGCCGAGCAGTTGGCGGCCTTGGCACGGTCAATCAGGCGCTCCATGAAGGCTTTATCGCGCATCACATACAGCTGAAACCAGAACGGGTGGCCCTCAGTGTGCGCAGCAATATCTTCCAGCGAGCAAATGCTCATCGTCGACAGCGTGAAGGGAATGCCAAACGCCTTGGCCGCCTTGGCCGCCAGAATTTCACCGTCTGCATGCTGCATACCGGTCAAGCCCGTCGGTGCAATCGCCACGGGCATGGCCACGTCCTGCCCAATCATGGTCGTGCGCGTGCTGCGGCCTTGCATATTGACCGCCACGCGCTGGCGCAGCTTGATTTTCTGAAAATCTTCTTCATTGGCACGGTACGTGCCCTGGGTGTAGGAGCCCGAATCGGCATAGTCATAAAACATGCGCGGCACACGTCGTTGTGCGATCGCGCGCAGGTCTTCAATACAGGTTATTTTGGACAGGTCAGCCACAGCGTTGCCTTCATTCATTCAGTAACGGTGCATATCGTAGTGCGTCGCCATGCACCCCATGCCCTGCCCGCACCCACGATGGCTATGCCGCTCATGCACACCGCAGATGGTGGGCGCGCTATACCTTGTGCGTATCTGGTTGGACCTGCGCTGGGGCCCGTGCCAGCAACACAGCCTCTGCAGTGGCTTGGTACAGGCGAATTTGGTGGCGCCCCGCCTGCTTGGAGGCATACATCGCCGTATCAGCACAATGCAACAAGGCATCCCACTGCAAGGCATGGTTCGGGTACAGCGCCACACCACCGCTGACATGCAGCACATGGCTGGCGCCCTGCCACACAAACGGGGTGGCACATGCCTGCTGCACTTTGTGCGCAATGCGTTGCAAATGGGCTTCAGAAACCAGCTCACACAGCAAGATCACGAACTCATCGCCACCCAAGCGGCACACGGTATCGCTTTCGCGCACGCTGGCTTGCAGCGCTTTGGCCGCATGGATCAATGCTGCATCACCCGCCTGGTGCCCTAGGCTGTCATTGATTTGCTTGAAGCCATCCAAGTCCAGGTACATCACCGCCAGAATGTCCCCAGTGCGCTTGCTGTGCGCCATGGCTTGCTGCGCCCGATCCTGCAGCAGCGTGCGATTAGGCAATCCTGTGAGGACGTCGTGAAACGCTAGGCGCTGCATACGCGCCTCATGGGCCGCCGCCAGCGTGACATCACGCAACACCGCCACCGCCCCCAGTACATGGCCATCAAAGGATTTGACCAGGCTGGCGGATTCCTCCATCTCCAGCAGCTCACCGCTACCGCGGTGCAGCAGCGTTGTGCGTGAGCGATCAACGGCTTTGCCACTTTCCAAAGCACGACGCAGTGCCGATGCCTGCGCGCCCCCTGCAACGGCATAGGGCAAAGCATGCAAAACTTCGATTGGGTGGTTTTCCACCTCCCGCATCTCCAGCCCGGTAATTTGCCGGGCTACCGGGTTGAGGTAGGTGATATGCCCTTTCGCATCGGTGCACACCACGGCATCGCCAATGGATTGCAGCGTCAGGCGCATACGCTCTTTTTCTGTGAACAAATCGGCTTCCGTGGCTTCTCTGCGCGTCAACTCACGCACAAACAACACCGCCAAACCAAAGCAGCTGAGCATCAGCAACGCGGCAAACACCCCCAGCTGCCACGCATTGCGCCGCCACGCCTGAAAGATGGAATGTGTTGATTGCGCCACATTCACCACCACCGGGAAGTGGCCCACACGGTTGTGTGTGTACAGACGCTGCACACCATCAATCACGGCAGTCCCCACAAAGTTGCCCTGCGGGGTGGCAACAAACTGCGCCAAGTTGCCAGAGCCGGCCAAACTGTGCGGCACGGTGGTTGCTTGATAAGGAAAGCGTGTGAGCACCAGCCCATCCTCCCGGATGACATTCACCCCGCTGTAGGCACCCAAATCCATGGTGGAGAGCCACGCATTGATCTCCTGCATGCGCAGCATGCCCACCACCACGCCATTGAGCACGCCATATTTACCGCGAATGGCACGGGCAATCGGCAATACATATTCCCCCATGCGTAACTCTTTGGTGGGCTGCCCAATAAATACACCGGGATGCTGATGTACCCGAAACGCTTGGAAGAAATCATGGGCCACAAACTGTTTGCCCACACTTTGCACGCCCAAAGCGCGGTGCACGACCCGCCCCTGATCGTCCAGTACCAATAAATCACTGTTATTGATATCGCGCCACAGCGAATCCAGCAATGCGCGGTGTGCTTCGCTATTTTCTTGGCCTTCCAGCGCCCGTACCTCATTGAGTGCAATCGCCGTTTTCTGCAGTGACAAATCCACAGCATCCAGCGACCACTCCAGCCCCTTGGCCAAAGTACTGCTCAAGTTGGTATTGGTACGCAACTGATAGTCCCAATGCTCTCGGTGCATGGACCACATGGTGTGAGCGAACAAGGCACCAATACCCAGCGACACACCCACAGCCAGCCAAGCGACACGGTGAGAAAAGAAGCGAAACAGCATGGACTTCATCATGAACCCGCACATTTTATGAAGGCGCACCACGTCGCATCTAGATGCAACTCAATGCCTGTGCCTCCTATTTATTAAAACTTTGCCTTTCACCACCGAATGCCACCCATTAAGCGCTAAAGACCGGCGTATTGGATCGTTAGCCCAATGTTTTCGTTGATGTATGGTTATGAGGCCTATTAATTGGTAATACCAATTAATAGGAAACAAGGGTAAACCACGAAAAAACAGGTAAATAGAGTCAATGCAATGACTTTTACAATCTGCAGCTCAACATTAAACAATATTGGTATTACCAATTAATACAGTGCAGATGGGCATATGGGAGGAATGCGAACTCCATGCGCCAACGCTCTGCCGCCCTTGGAGACATCACACATGAATCTTGGACACACGCTTTTAGCCCTCACCCCGATTGCGGTGGTGTTTCTTTTAATGGTGGTTTTAGGGCGGTCAGCCAAGCTCTCCATGAGTTCGGCCTATTTTGTGACCGCGCTGCTGGCTCTGTTTGTCTGGCAAGCGCCCGGTGCCGTGGTGGCTGCCGCCACCATCAATGGCGTAGTGACTGCCATTACCTTGCTGTTCATCGTTTTTGGCGCCCTGTTGCTGCTCAACACCCTCAAGGAAAGCGGTGCACTGCTGGCCATTCGCCAAGGTTTCATGGATGTCTCTCCAGACCGCCGCGTGCAAGTCATCATCGTGGCATGGCTGTTTGGCTCGCTGATCGAAGGCTCGTCGGGCTTCGGTACGCCTTCTGCCGTGGGCGCTCCTTTGCTGCTGGCGCTGGGCTTCCCTGCCATGGCTGCGGTGATGGCGGTGCTGGTCATCCAGTCCACCCCCGTATCCTTTGGTGCGGTAGGCACCCCTATGCTGGTGGGCGTGCGCTCGGGCATTGACAACAAGACCGACGTTGCACAGCTGCTGGCTCCCATGCAGCCTCTGGACTACCTGCAACAGATCGTGGAGAACGTGGCCCTGATCCACGCACTGGTGGGCTTTGTGATTCCGCTGATTCTGTGCGGCATGCTCACCCGCTTCTTCGGCGCCAAGCAATCCTTCACTGAAGGTCTGAAAGCCTGGAAGTTTGCATTGTTCGCAGGCGTGGCATTCACAGTGCCTTACTACCTGATTGCACGCATCCTGGGCCCTGAGTTCCCTTCGATGGTCGGTGCCTTGGTGGG
>JAFAGF010000073.1 GCA_023422975.1 Pseudomonadota bacterium | reverse complement strand
GTCGTCAAACATGATGCCCCAGCCCCCGTGGGGGCCAAAACCTTTGAACAGGCGGTCGGCCCACTTCACGGGCTGGGGTTTGACCGCATCAAAAAAGCGGAACAGGGCAAAGGCGGTCAGCTGTCCCCAAAATCCCATGGGCATGGTCAACCACAGCACGATCCACATGGCAACGACTTCGTCCCAGACGATGTGGCCGGGGTCTGCCACGCGCAGATGGCATGCGGTGACGGTGCAGGCCCACCAGCCCACGGGGATGCTGGCGGCAATCAGCCATCCGATTTGCGAGGGCGTTAGCCACAATTGCAGCACCAAAAAGGCCAGCCATGCCCACAGGGTGCCCACGGTGCCGGGTGCGACGCGGCCCAAGCCCGAGCCAAAACCCAAGGCGATCACGTGGGCAGGATGTTGCAGCATGAAGCCGAGGGTGGGGCGCACAGGTGTAGTGGGTGCGGCGGATGTGGCTGTAGTGTTTCCGCTGGAAGCGGCATGGTCTGTGAAGCGCTTGGGCTGCACATCGGTAATGGGTTCCATGGCTGGAATTGTAGAAGTCGAGAGGGTGTGTGGGCTAGGCTGGCACTTTAGGCAAAGTGCTCAAACCCGGCAAAGCGCAGCGGCAACTGCTGGCCGCCTGGGGCCATCACGCGGATGCCGCGCTCCGCTTCAATGCGGCCGATGCAGGTGACGGGCACGCCAGCTTGGGCAGCGGCTTCGTGTACGGCAGTGTGCGCGCCGGAGGGGACGGTAAAGCACAGCTCGTAGTCATCACCACCGGCCAGGGTGCAGGCGTCAATGCGGCTCATGGCCAAGGCTGCCATCATGGGGTGACGGCGGGCTTGCATGAGGTTGCGGGTGATGTTGGCGTCAATGCGTGCACCAACCTGGCTGGCTTCCAGGATGTGGTTCAAATCGCCCAACAGACCGTCACTGATGTCCAGGCAGCTGGTGGCGATGCCGCGCAGGGCCAAGCCCAGCGCTACGCGCGGTGTGGGCTGCTCCAGCCGCTGGCGCGCCTGCGCCAGTACGGCGGGGGGCAGGGCATGCTGGCGCAGCAGGGCATCCAGGGCAATGCGTGCATCGCCCAGGCTGCCGCTGACCCAAATGTCGTCGTTCACCTGCGCACCGCTGCGCAGCAGGGCCTGGCCCGCGGGCACTTCGCCGAAGACGGTGATGCAGATGTTGAGCGGGCCTTGGGTGGTGTCGCCGCCCACCAGTTCGCACTGGTGCTGGTCGGCCAGGGCAAACAGGCCATCGGCAAAGGCCTGGCACCAGTTGGCGTCGGCGCGCGGCATTGACAGCGCCAGCGTAAATGCCAGGGGCTTGGCACCGCTGGCGGCCAGGTCGCTGAGGTTGACGGCCAAGGCCTTGTGGCCCAGCAGCTGAGGGTTCACATCCGCAAAAAAGTGGCGTCCTTCGACCAGCATGTCGCTGGACACGGCCAACTGCATGCCGGGCGCGGGGGCCAGCAGCGCGCAGTCATCGCCGATGCCCAAGGGCGAGCGGTGCACGGGACGCTGGAAGAATTTGCGGATGAGTTCGAATTCGCCCATGATAAAAAAGTAGCTGTTAGCGCTTGTGTTTCAAGCATTTCAGGTGTAAATGATGCTGAAGTGATTGTTCTACAAGCGTGAGCAGCTATGTTTTTGGTAAGGTTTAAATGGCTTCGCCACGGAAGCGCCGTGAGGCCTGGCGGCTGACTTCGCCCAGCAGTTGTTCTTTGGCCTGGCGCTCACGCAGCCACCGTGCGTCATTGTGACTGTTTGCCACATCGTTGCGAAGCGCTTGCAGCGCGGGCGCAGCACCGTGGCGGGCCGCGTACGGGGTGATGTGGTCCATGGTTTGCAAAATATGCTCGGACAGCGGCATGTGCTGTCCGCTGCCGGGCTCGACATACACCGCATCCAGCCCGAAGCGGCAGGCCTGAAAGCGGTTGTAGGTGTAGACCAGGTAATCGTCTTCGGTGGGCGTGAAGGGCTGGGTGTCCAGAAACCACGCGGCCAGCGCCTGCACATAGCCGGCCAAAGCGGCGGCGCGCTCAATGGTTAGCGGGGTGTCGCACACGCGGATTTCTATGGTGCCGAACTCTGGTTTGGGGCGAATGTCCCAGTAAAAATCCTTCATGCTTTTGACGACGCCGGTGGCGGTCATTTTGTCGAAGTAGGCCTCAAATTCTTTCCAGGTCAGCACGCAGGGCGCGCGGCCCGACAGCGGAAAGGCGAATACCGAATTCAGGCGGGCAGAGTCAAATGCCGTGTCTTGCCCTTGCACATAGGGGCTGGAGGCCGACAGCGCAATAAAGTGCGGGATGTAGCGGCTCATGCGGTGCAGCATCAGCAGCGCAGCATCGGCATCGGGGCAGCCAATGTGGATGTGCTGGCCAAAAATGGTGAACTGCTTGGTTAGATAGCCGTACAGCGCCGACAGCTCGTGAAAACGCGCCTTGTCGTAGATGCGCTGCTGGTGCCATTGCTGAAACGGGTGGGTGCCACCACCCACCACGGCAATGTTGAGCTTGTCGGCGCTTTTGACCAGCGCATCGCGAATGGGGGTGAGCTGGCCCAGCACTTCGGCGGCGCTGCGGCAGATGCCGGTGGAGATTTCGATCATGCTGCTCGTCATCTCGGGCACCACGCTGCCGGGCAGCTGGTATTTTCCCATCAGGCGCAGCATGTCGGTGGCGTAAGGGGCCAGGTCGTAGTCATTGGTGTTGACCAGCTGCAGCTCCAGCTCTACGCCCAGCGTCAGCGGCTCGGAGTGTTGAAAGGCTTCCAAAGGCATTTTCAGTCTCCGTGTTGAGGTTGTGGGGGTGTGGCATTGGCGGCATGTGC
>JAFAGF010000025.1 GCA_023422975.1 Pseudomonadota bacterium | reverse complement strand
TGTTGCTGGGCGATGGCATCGGCCAGCACGCGGGCCGCCTCTTGAATGCCTTTGAGACCGGAGGGGGGGAGTAGTTTGACCAAGCCGGTGTCCAGCTCGTCGCAAGACTGCACGCCGCGCGCCACGTACAGGCGGGCCAGCAAGGGGTTGATGCCTGACTGCACCAAAGTTTGCACGGTGGCGTCGGGAATCTCGCGTTCAATAATTTTCATAGCGCTTGGTGTAGTTCGGTAAAGCGCTGAGGGCTTAATTTGTTCTTGATTTTTTCCAGCCAATTACGGCGGGTGCTGGTGTAGCTGCGGGCATGGCGTTCGCCGCAGAAGGTGACGCTGGCGGTGCCCCCCAACTGCACATGGGCCAGCACCTGACCGATAGGGCCTGCTTCCGCGGCCAGCCAGGCAGCTTTCCAGGCGGGCCAGTCTTGGCGCAGTGCGGCTTGGCGCAGGTCGTCTGCCAGCAGGATGGGGGTGACTTGTTGCAGGGTGTGGGCAGCCTGCAGGGCGGCATCGCTCAATGCCCCTGCGCCGTGCAGCCAAAAGGCGTTGACGGGCGGCAGGCCACGTGCTGCGCGGCTGGCATTGAAAGGGTGGTTGTATAACAGCATTTGCACCTCGCTGTGCAGGCGGTGCAGCGTGCGGCTGTGGGCGCTGTGCGGCAGCCAGGTGCTGACATCGCGCAGCAGCACACGATCTAGCGACGGCGTAGGCAAGTCCTGCAGGGGTGCACCGGTGACCAGCCAGCGGCCGGGGTCCACCATTTGCAGCTGCATGCCATCTTCGGCAAACCAGGGCTGCAGCACGGTATGCAGAGCCTGTGCATCCTCCGGGCTGAGGGGCAGAGTGGCAGGGTCATCCATGCGCACTTGGTCTGCACCGGTGGTCCAGTGGCACAGCGTCATCCAGGCACTGGGTGCAGGCATGGCGTGGGGCTGGGCTGCAGCGGCCCAGGCCGGGGCTTCAGGGTTCAAGCCCCAAGCACGTGCCACGGCGCGCTCATGGGGGGGAATGGCTTGCTCTTGCGAGCCTTCGTCAACGTGTGCAGGATCCAGCAGCGCCAGCAATTGATCGAGCTGCGGTAGCGCCAAATCCTTGAGGATGTGCTGGCAGCTGTCATGGGGCATGGCTGCGTAAGGCAAGATCAGGTGCAAATGGCGGGCGCGTGTCTGCACGGGGGGAACAGCAAACGGCAGCGGCAAAACAGGCAAGGCAGAAGGCGACATAGCCGCCTATTGTCCCTAAACCGCAGCGGCTGCGTCAGACGGGTATGACAAGCCAGCCTTCGTGGCAATGCCACAATGCTGTCCACGTATGCAAATTCCCTACGAACTCGCTTTAGGCTGGCGCTACACGCGCGCAGGCCGCGCCACGCGGCGCAACGGCTTTATCTCTTTTATTTCCGGGGTGTCCATGCTGGGCATTGCCTTGGGCGTGGCCGCGCTCATCATCGTGCTCAGTGTGATGAATGGCTTCCAGAAAGAAGTGCGCGACCGCATGCTCAGCGTGGTGTCGCACGTGGAGATTTTTGCGCCCAACGGGCAGGCCATGCAGGATGTGGACACCACCATGCGGCAGGCCAAGCAGCACCCCGAAGTCATTGGCGCCGCGCCTTTTGTCTCGGCCCAGGGCCTGATTGCCCGTGGCGAGGATATGAAGGGCGCGATTGTGCGGGGGATTGACCCGCTGCGCGAAGGAGAGGTGACGGATCTGGCCGCTACCAATGCCGAGGTCTTGAAATTGCTGACCCCCGGGGCTTTCAATATTGTGCTGGGGCAAGAGCTGGCGCACCAGATGGGGGTGGGCGTGGGCGACACCGTGACCTTGATTGCGCCCAGCGGGCAAGTCACGCCGGCGGGTGTGGTGCCGCGTCTCAAGCAAATGACCGTGGCGGGCACGTTTGATTCGGGCCACTATGAGTACGACTCGTCCATGGTGATGCTGCACTACGAAGATGCGCAGCGTATCTTCCGCTTGGAAGGCCCCACCGGCATTCGCCTGAAACTCAAAGACCTGCATGAAGCACCGCGTGTGGTGCAAGAGTTGGCGGGCATGATTACCGAATTTTTGTACCTGCGCGACTGGACGCAGCAGAACAAAACATGGTTTGCTGCCGTGCAGGTGGAAAAGCGCATGATGTTCATCATCCTTACGCTGATCGTGGCGGTGGCCGCGTTCAATTTGGTTTCCACCCTGGTGATGACGGTGACAGACAAGCGCGCTGACATTGCCATTTTGCGCACGCTGGGTGCATCGCCCGCATCCATCATGGGTATCTTCATGGTGCAAGGTGCCATGGTGGGCGTGATCGGCACGTTTGCCGGTCTGGCGCTGGGGCTGCTGGTGGCCTGCAATATCGATGTGATCGTGCCGGCGATTGAGCAGGCGCTGGGCGCCAGCTTCTTGCCCAAAGACATTTACCTGATCAGCAAGATGCCCAGTGAGCCGCAAAGCAGCGACATCATGCCAATTGCCATCATTTCCCTGATTCTGGCCTTTGTGGCCACCATTTACCCCAGCTGGCGCGCCAGCCGCGTGAACCCTGCGGAGGCGCTGCGCTATGAGTAATCAAATTGTTCTGGATGCACGCCAACTGTCCAAGCGCTTTGAAGATGGGCACCTGAATGTGCAGGTGTTGCAAGGGGTAGATTTGCAGGTGCACGCCGGGGAGACACTGGCCATTGTGGGGGCCTCGGGATCGGGCAAAAGTACATTGCTGCACCTGCTGGGTGGCTTGGACAGTCCCAGCGAAGGCAGTGTGCATTTGATGGGCCAGCCCATGCACACGCTCAGCCCCAAAAAACAGGGCGAACTTCGCAATCAGCATCTGGGCTTTATCTACCAGTTCCACCATCTGCTGCCCGAGTTCAGTGCGCAAGACAATGTGGCGATGCCGCTGCGTATTCGCCGGGACGCCAAAGAGCAGGCGCTGGAGCGTGCTGCCCACATGCTGGATGCCGTGGGTCTGAAGGCGCGTATGGCGCACCGGCCGGCGGAGCTGTCGGGTGGTGAGCGCCAGCGTGTCGCGATTGCACGTGCGCTGGTGAGCCAGCCCGCCTGTGTGCTGGCCGACGAGCCTACGGGCAATTTGGACCGCTCTACCGCGGACAGTGTGTTTGCACTGATGCTGGACTTGGCCCGTACGCAGGGTACGGCGTTTGTGATGGTGACGCACGATGAAAGCCTGGCCGCCAAGTGCGACCGCATGGTGCGGCTGGTCAAAGGGCAGTTGGATTGACCTGCCAGCGAGAGACAGCGCTATAAAGCCCCGAGGGTTTAACCTTGCGGGGCTTTTTACATGGAGCTGGCTGCACAGGAGTACAGCCTGCATTCCTTGCTTACACGTGCACCATAGAGCGAGAGCGAATGCCTGTCGCAAGCCATGTTGGCACACCTTGGTTGCTCGCTGCTGCAGGTGGCATTGCAGGTGCTGCGCAAGCCTCTGTGTGGGTGTGACTGAGCACCTGCGTCACTTCGCGCAGTTGGGAGGAATGGTGTACCGCAGCTTCGGCCACTTCGCTGATGATGGTGGTGACCTCTTTCGAGGCACCCATGATGTCTTCCATGGTCTGCCCAGCTTTGCGCACTTGTTCCGCACCGCAAACGACTTGCTGGCATGAGGCCTGAATCAGCTGCTTGATTTCTTTGGCGGCGGCTGCACTGTTTTGCGCAAGGCTGCGCACTTCACCAGCCACCACGGCAAACCCGCGGCCTTGCTCTCCGGCGCGCGCGGCTTCTACCGCGGCATTGAGTGCCAAGATATTGGTCTGGAAGGCGATGGAATCCATGACACCAATAATGTCGCCAATCTTGCGCGAGCTGTGGCTGATGTTCTCCATCGTCTGCATGACATCGCGCACCGTGTGGCCGCCTGCTTCGGCCACTTGACTGGCTTGCCGGGCCAGTGCACAGGCTTGGGTAGAGCGTTGCACGCTGTCGCCCAAGCCATCTACGGCTGCGCGCAAAGTGCTTGCAGCGTTGTAGCGTGCCGTGATGTCGGTGGCGTATTTCACGACTTTGAAGGGGTAGCCCGAGGCATCCAGAATGGGGTTGTAGCTGGCATCAATCCAGACGACACGGCCATGCTTGCCGATGCGGCGGTATTGCCCTGCATCGTGCTGGCCACTGGCCAATTTGCGCCAGAACGCCTGGTAGGCACTGCTCTTGGCTTCTTCTTGGGGCATGAATATGCGGTGGTGCTGACCCACAATTTCATGCAATGCGTAGCCGGTGGTCTGCAGGAACAAATCATTGGCATGCAAGATGGTGCCATCGAGCTCAAATTCGATGATGGCCTGCACCTTGGCAATCGCTTGCAGTTGCCCCTGGGCATCGGCATCGCGCAATTGCTGTGCAGTGATGTCGGTGGCGTATTTCACCACCTTAAAGGGCTTGCCATGGCTGTCAAATATGGGGTTGTAGCTGGCTTGTAGCCACAGCTCACGGCCATCTTTGGTGATGCGGCGGTAGCGTCCTGCATCGTGTTGGCCATTGCCCAGGCGCTGCCAAAACTCCGCATAGGCGACGCTGTTGCGCATGTCGGCATCTACAAACATGCGGTGGTGCTGACCCACAATTTCTTCCAGTTGATAGCCCGTGGCCTGCAAGAAGTTGTCGTTGGCATGCAGGATATTGCCCTGCAGGTCGAACTCAATCACTGCTTGCACCGCCTGAATGGCTGCCAGTTGGCCTTGCTGGTCTGCATGGTGCTGGGAGGAGCGTTTAAGCAGACGTTTCCAATCAATATTGAGCATGCGCAGCCTCTTGCAAATGGGGGTACAAACAGGGCTTCATGCTCTGTGAAAAAGGTGGTTTAAATGTTTCCTTTTGTTAGCAAAAGATTGTAGGAGCGGGTGGACAAGTGGCCGTGCCTCAAGCCACGCAAGAGGGGCGTGGCATCATGATGCTATGCCTGTATGGATTGATACCCACTGCCACCTGGACGCTGCAGAATTTGATGCGGATCGCGATGCAGTGCGCCTGCACGCTCGGCACATGGGGGTGCAACACTTGGTCATTCCTGCGGTAGCGCGCAGCCACTGGCGTGAGGTGATTGCGCTGGCGCATCGGCATGGTGATAGCTATGCACTGGGGATTCACCCACTCTATACGCCCGGCGCGCAGGAAGGCGATATCGCGGCATTGCGTGAGTTGCTGCACGAGGTGCACGCCGATCCGCATTTGGTGGCGGTGGGCGAAATTGGGCTGGATTTTTTTGTGCCCGGGTTGGATGCGCAGCGTCAAATCTGGTTTTACGAGCAGCAGATCCAGCTGACACGTGAGTTTGGTTTGCCAGTGATTCTGCATGTGCGCAAGAGCAGTGACCGTTTGCTGAAAACCTTGCGCACACACCCCGTCGTGGGCGGGATTGCCCATGCATTCAATGGCAGCAGGCAGCAGGCTCAGGCATTTATCGAGCTTGGATTCAAGCTGGGGTTTGGCGGCGCGCTGACGTATGAGCGCGCACTCAAACTGCGGGAGCTGGCGTGCCAGTTGCCATTAGAGAGCATCGTTTTGGAAACCGATGCGCCTGACATTCCTCCCCACTGGCTCTACACCACGGCAGAGCAGCGTGCCCAGGGCCAGGCGCAAGGGCGTAACCGCCCCGGCGAATTGCCGCGCATTGCAAGCACCGTGGCCCATTTGCGAGGCATGGATGCGCCCGCTTTGGCTGCAGCAAGCAGCCAGAATGCACGCATGGCATTGCGTGGTTTGCCCGCATTTAAAGCATTTTAAGGCCTTTGCGCTTATGGGGTAAGCGCTGCTAGCTATGAAATTTGAAAACTCTAGCCAGGGCAAGCGGCATCGTTTTGCACGCACAATGCCCAGCCATGACTGTGGTTTCTGATTCTGCGGTGCTTCGGTTGCAAGGCTTGGCTCCTGTGGCGGATGCACGCACGCGTTTGCTGATTTTGGGGAGCTTCCCCGGCGTTGCCTCTTTGCAGGCGCAGCAGTACTACGCGCACCCGCACAACAAGCTGTGGCCCCTCTTGGCTGCTTTGTGGCCGCAGCAGCCACAGCCAGATCGTTCTGACTACGCCGCACGCTGTGAATGGCTTTTGCAGCGCGGTCTGGGGCTGTGGGATGTGTATGACAGCTGTGAGCGCCAAGGCAGTCTGGACAGCGCTATTCGCACCCCCCAGGTCAACGACTTCGCTGCTTTGAAGCAGCGTTGCCCACGGTTGCAGGCGGTGGCCCACAACGGGGGCGAGAGTTTTAAACACGCAGGCAAGCTCGCAGGACTGGGCTTGGCGGTGTACCAGCTGCCATCGACCAGCCCGGCCAATGCAGGTTGGAGCTGGGAGCGCAAGCTCAACGCATGGCATGACGTGATGCAGGCCGCAGGCCTTTTAGAGACAGAGAAAGAGTGAGCAGTGGCAGCACGCAAGAGAATTTCCAGCACCGCAACCGAAGATGAGATGCCGCAAGTGAGCGTGTCTGACGACGGTATCTCGCGTTACTTGCATTTGGGCACGCCTTGGGTGCAGGGTTCGATGAAACTCAAAGCGCCGTTTGAGATTGATCTGGAGTATGTACAGCGGATGATGGCGTGGCTGCTGTTTGCAGACCCAGAAAGCATTGCCGAGCGCAAAGCGGTGCAATTGGGGCTGGGAGCTGCAGCGCTGACCAAGTTTCACTACAAAAAACTCAAAATGCACACCACGGCGATTGAGATCAATCCCTTGGTGGTCAATATCTGCCGCAACTGGTTCAAATTGCCGCCCGATAACGACATGCTGGAAGTGGTGCTGGCAGATGCTTCGTTGGAAATCTTGAAGCCCCGCTGGCAAGGTGCGGTCGATGCGCTGCAGGTGGATTTGTATGACCACAACGCGGCGGCACCGGTGCTCGACAGTGCCGAGTTCTATGCTGATTGCCGCAATATGCTGACCCCGGAAGGGGTGATGACAGTGAACCTGTTTGGCCGTGCGTCTAGCTACCAGCGCAGTCTGGACAAAATCAGCGCCGCCTTTGGTGCGCGCAATGTCTGGGCCTTTAAACCGACGCGAGAGGGCAACACGATTGTGCTGGCGCAGCGCGTGGCCACGCCGCTGTCACGCGAGGCGCTACAAACCCGTGCGGAAGATGTGCAGGCCCGCTGGGGCTTGCCTGCCAACAAGTGGCTCAAGGTGTTCAAGCAGGTAGAGCCTGATACGGATGTGTAAGGCTGCCCCACCCGTGCACACAGAGGCATACACTGTGCGCTTTATTGCTTCATGAACCAGCAGGTCGCTATGTCTATTTCGGGTGTTTCTCACAGTGCGGGGGCTGCGGCCAGCAAGCCTAATGTGTCGAGCCAAATTGCGCAGTTGCAGACCAAGCTCAAAGCGTTGACAGAAAAGCTCAAAGAAACCTCTGAGTCTGACATGGAGGCCGAGCTGAAAGCGCAAATGCTGGAGTTGCTGCAAGCGCAAATCGCGGCGGTGCAGGCGCAAATTCAGGCGCTGCAGCAGCAACAAACCCAAAGTCAAATGCAGCAAAAACAAGGCAGCGCATCATCGAGTAGTGACGAGAATGCACAGCCAGCAGGGCGTACCCATTACAGCCCCTTGGGCGGGCAGCTGGACACCTTTGTCTGACAGCGCACAAGGGGTGCGAAGTGTACGGCGGCACAATAGCTGGGCCGATTGAACTCTTTGTTGCCTGTTATGCACCCCATCAAAACCGCAAACCATGCCGTCAAGGTTGACCCCCAGACCGAACGCGCACTGGACTGGGCCCAAGTGCTTCAATGGTTGCATGACCAAGGCGTGGTGGATGATGCAGAGGCGCAGCGGATACGTGCCCGCTGCTCGGTGGCGCAAAGCACGCAGCATCCTTTGGTGCGGCTTGCCAGTGTGGGGGTAGCGCGTGCCAGCGATGGTCTGCCTCTGGACATTGAAGCCCTGACCGCTTTTGTGGCTGCGGCCACAGGCATGGGCTACCAGCGCATTGATCCACTCAAGGTGGACGTGGGGCGCGTAGGAGAGGCCATGAGTGCCCAGTATGCACAGCGGCACAAGGTGTTGCCGCTGCAAGTGGGCAGCAGCGAAATTGTCATCGCTACGGCAGAACCTTTTGTGCAGTACTGGGTGCCAGAAATTGAGCGCCAAACCCGTAAGTCCGTGCGCAGAGTGATGGCCAATCCGAGTGAAATTCAGCGCTATACGGCCGAGTTTTTTGCGTTGGCGAACTCGGTGCGATCGGCCCAAAAACTGGGAGGTGCATCCGGAGCGGCGAGTTTTGAACAACTGGTGGAACTGGGGCGCACCAACAAGCAACTGGATGCCAATGACACGGGTGTGATCCGGGTGGTGGACTGGCTGTGGCAGTACGCGTTTGACCAGCGTGCCAGTGATATTCATTTGGAGCCACGGCGCGAACAGGGCGTGATCCGCTTTCGCATTGATGGCGTGCTGCATTCGGTCTACCGCATGCCCATGGGAGTTTTGAATGCGATGATCGCACGCATCAAACTCCTGGGGCGCATGGATGTGGTGGAAAAACGCCGTCCCTTGGATGGGCGCATCAAAACCCGTAACCCGCGCGGCGAAGAAATTGAGATGCGTCTCTCAACCTTGCCGACAGCGTTTGGCGAGAAGATGGTGATGCGTATTTTTGATCCGGACAACACCATCAAGCAGCTGGACCAACTGGGCTTTATGCCGCATGACGCGCAGCGCTGGGAGCAGTTGGTGCAACGCCCGCACGGCATCATTTTGGTGACAGGGCCCACAGGCTCGGGCAAAACCACGACGCTGTACTCCACCCTCAAACGGGTTGCGACCGAGGAGGTCAATGTCAGCACGGTGGAAGACCCCATCGAAATGATTGAACCAGCCTTCAACCAAACACAGGTGCAGCCCCAGCTGGATTTTGGCTTCACGGAAGGGTTGCGGGCACTAATGCGGCAGGACCCAGACATCATCATGGTGGGTGAAATCCGAGATACCGCGACGGCAGAAATGGCGGTGCAAGCGGCGCTGACGGGGCACTTGGTGTTTTCTACGCTGCACACCAACGATGCGCCCAGCGCAGTCAGCCGGTTGATGGAGCTGGGTGTGCCACCTTACTTGCTCAACGCTACATTGCTGGGGGTGCTGGCGCAGCGGCTGGTACGTGTGCTGTGCCCCCAGTGCAAGCAACCCGATACAGAGTTGGGGGCAGAGGCTTTGACGCAGGTGATGAGCCCTTGGAAGTTTCAGGGCGCTTTCAAGCCTTATCGGCCCGTGGGCTGCGAGGCCTGTCGCATGACAGGATTTAAGGGGCGCATGGGCTTGTATGAGCTGCTGGTGGGCAGCGACAGTTTGCAGCAGCACATTAATCACAGTCCATCCATGGAGGTACTGCGCCGGCAGGCCGTGCAAGACGGCATGCGGCCCCTGCGTGTCTCTGGTGCGCTGCGCGTGGCGGAAGGCGTGACCACCTTGGCCGAAGTGATGGCGGCCACGCCACCGTTGCGCTGAGGGCTGCCATTGCCCTTTGCCGTCATGGGCGGTGTGTTGTGCGCGATTCGTATTTTCCAACAAAAAAAGAACAGTACATCCACCATGTGTGAATGCTCACATGGTGGATTTTCAAGGGTAAACGCCTATGAAGGGCGGAGGTTGTGTGCGCAGATTGGCAGTTTTGTAGGTGGAATCCACATGAATTTGCTTTAACTTTGCTTACAGAATTCCACCGGTCGTAAATCCTCTCATGGGAGACGTTTCGTGAAAATCAAGAGTCAAAAAGACTTTTTTGCAGGTCTGATGTATCTCGTCGTTGGTGGCGCTTTTGCCATTGGTGCGTATGGATACAACGTTGGCACTGCAGCGCGCATGGGCCCTGGCTATTTCCCAATGATTTTGGGCATTTTGCTGGGCTTGATTGGTCTGGTGATCTCCTTCAAGGCTACGGCGTCTGGCCCTAGCGATGGAGACCCTATCGGTAAGTGGGCATGGCGTCCCATCTTCTTCGTGCTGGCCGCCAACTTCGCATTTGGCATTTTGCTGGTCGGTGTGCCTGCGCTGGGTATTCCCGGTTTTGGCCTGATCGTTGCAATTTATGCACTGGTGCTGATCGCTAGCTGCGCCCGCAAGGAAGTGAACTTCAAGGAAAGCTTGGTGTTGGCAACCGTGTTGGCGATTGGCAGCTATGCGGTGTTCGTTTGGGCGCTGAGCTTGCAGTTCCCTGTGTGGCCATCCTTCATTGTTGGTTAACGCCACCAGGAGATTTGAATCATGGAATTGATTGAACACTTGTCCATGGGTTTCGGGGTGGCTTTCACCGCCCAGAACCTGATGTACTGCTTGATCGGCTGTATCTTGGGTACGCTGATCGGTATCTTGCCCGGTTTGGGCCCAGTCGCCACGATTGCGATGCTGCTGCCCGCCACTTACTCGCTGCCTCCTGTGGCTGCGCTGATTATGTTGGCCGGTATCTATTACGGTGCCCAGTACGGTGGTTCGACCACGGCGATTTTGGTGAACTTGCCGGGTGAGTCTTCGTCGGTGGTGACGATGATTGACGGCTACCAGATGGCGCGCAAGGGACGGGCAGGGCCTGCACTGGCTGCCGCGGGTATTGGCTCGTTCTTCGCTGGCTGCGTGGGCACCATCATCTTGGCTGCTTTTGCACCTCCGCTGACTGAGGTTGCCTTCATGTTTGGCCCTGCGGAATACTTCTCGCTGATGGTGCTGGGCCTGATTGGTGCTGTGGTGCTGGCTTCGGGTTCTTTGCTGAAGGCCGTGGGCATGATTGTGCTGGGCTTGCTGTTCGGCATGGTGGGCACTGACGTGAACTCCGGCGTAGCACGCTATAGCTTCGACATTCCTGAGATGACCGACGGTATCGACTTCGTCGTGATTGCCATGGGTGTGTTTGGTTACGGTGAAATCATTGCCAACCTATCCAAGCCTGAAGACGAACGTGAAATCTTCACGGCCAAGGTCAAGGGCCTGATGCCTTCCAAGCAAGATTTGAAGCTGATGTTCCCCGCCATGGTGCGCGGCACGGTGCTGGGTTCTGCTCTGGGTATCTTGCCTGGTGGCGGTGCGATGCTGTCGGCGTTTGCGTCGTACACCATCGAAAAGAAGACCAAGCTGCGTCCTGGTGAAGTGCCTTTCGGTCAAGGCAATATCCGCGGTGTGACTGCACCTGAGTCGGCCAACAACGCAGGTTCGCAAACCTCGTTCATCCCGCTGCTGACACTGGGTATTCCACCCAACGCCGTGATGGCGCTGATGGTGGGTGCTATGACCATCCACAACATCCAGCCTGGTCCTCAGGTGATGACCAGCAACCCCGAACTGTTCTGGGGCCTGATCGCTTCGATGTGGCTGGGTAACGCCATGCTGATCATCTTGAACCTGCCCATGATTGGCATGTGGATCAAGTTGCTGTCCGTGCCTTATCGCTGGTTGTTCCCTGCCATCGTGCTGTTCTGTGCAGTCGGTGTGTACGGTACCAAGAACTCGGAGTTCGACGTGTGGTTGGTAGGTATCTTCGGCTTTGTAGGCTATTTGTTCTACAAGCTGGGCACTGAACCTGCACCACTGCTGCTGGGCTTTATCTTGGGCCCGATGATGGAAGAAAACCTGCGCCGTGCCCTGCTGCTGTCGCGTGGTGACTGGTCGGTGTTTGTGACACGTCCTATCTCCGCCACCATGCTGGTGCTGGCCGTGGTACTGCTGATCGTTGTGACACTGCCTGCTGTGAAGAGCAAGCGTGAAGAAGCTTTCGTGGAAGAGTAAGCGGCATCGCTGATACCTTCTTGCTAAAAAGCGCCCCTTGGGGCGCTTTTTTTATCCCGTTTTGGCATACGGTATTTAGCGATGGCTGCATTGTAAAAAATAGTTACACGATAATTACGCCGTTGAGGGCTTACTGGTTGAAGACCAGGTGAATCAAAGTGATTGGCCTGCCGTGCAGTCGCTGCGGCATCGGCTACGAGACAGACACCCCATAAATTGGCACAGACCAATTTGCACCACATGGCTGCGAACAACTGCAATGGTTGTTTGGCGTGGTGAGCTCTTGGCTTAACGCTGCCGTACCTCCTGTCAGGGGGGAGTACGGTCAGAACAAGAGAAATCAACACTATGAATCTACACAATATGCGCGTTGCCCCGAAGCTATGGGTAACTATTTTGGGTTTGCTGGTCGTGATGCTGTTGTCCAACCTGTGGGTGCGCAGCAATACGGAGCATGCATTGGAGCAGGCGCGTGAAGATGTGCAGCAAATTGAGCGCAAGATTGCACTGGCTCAGAATATGCGCGGCGCGGCCATGACGGGACTGGAGCTGGGGATTGCCCAGTTTGCAACCAATGAGAACCGTTTGCAGATTGAGCTGGAAAAACGCTTTCATTTGCGCCAGCAAAACACCACCGAGGCCTTGAATGCGATGCAGCAAGCCTTGCAAACGGATGAAGACCGCACGCAGTTTGAGCGCGTGCTGCAAGCCCGTACCAAGGTGCAAAGCCGCCGTGCAGCGGTCGAGGAAAATCTGGATCTGGACGACTACAACGCGCGGGCCAATTTTGCATTTGGTGAATATGCGGCTCTGGGTATGCAGTATTCGCAAGCGTTTGATGCGTTTGTGCAGTACCAGGTGAATCAGCTGGATGTGGTGCTCAAACAAGCGGCCGAAAAACGCCAGCGCAGCGCCATGGTGGGCTGGGTGGCCACTGCACTGCTGTTGCTGGTGGGTGTGCTCATGGCCCGCTGGCTGGTGATCACCATCACCCGTCCCTTGCTGCAAGCGGTGCAATTGACCGAGGCCATTGGCAGCGGGGATTTGACAGCGCAGATCCGAACGCAGCGCAAGGATGAGTTTGGTCACTTGATGAATGCCCTCAATGCCATGGCACAGCGGTTGCGGGACGTGGTGGTCAATGTGCGCGGCGGTGTGAACGAGGTATCGTCAGCTGCGACAGAAATTGCCCGAGGCAACCAAGATCTGTCGGCACGCACCGAGCAAACAGCAGCCAACCTGGAGCAAACAGCGGCAAGCATTGAGCAGCTGACGGCGACGGTACACCAATCGGCAGACACCTCGCGGCAGGCGACACAGTTGGCGGCCACCGCTGTGCAGGCTGCAGAGCGCGGCGGTGATGTGGTGGAGCAGGTGGTGCACAGCATGGAGCAGATCAACAGCTCCAGCCGCAAGATCAGCGACATCATTGGCGTGATCGACAGCATTGCATTCCAGACCAATATCTTGGCGCTGAACGCGGCGGTAGAAGCAGCACGCGCTGGAGAGCAAGGTCGTGGCTTTGCTGTGGTGGCCGGAGAAGTGCGCACCCTGGCGCAGCGCAGCGCAGAAGCCGCCAAAGAAATCAAGGGACTGATTGAGGCCAGTGTGAGCAATGTGCAAACAGGCTCTGCCCAAGTAGGCCAGGCGGGAGCCAGCATGCAGGAAATTGTGGCCAGTGTGCGCCGCGTGACTGATTTGATTGGCGAGATCACCGCTGCGGCGAATGAGCAACGCGATGGCTTTGCCCAAGTGAACCAGGCTGTGAGCAATCTGGACCAGATGACGCAGCAAAATGCGGCGCTGGTGGAAGAGTCCAGTGCTGCTGCCGATGCGATGGATGAGCAAGCACAGCGTTTGCTGCAAACCATGGCCGCTTTCAATGTGGGCGCGCAGGCGTTGACCAACACTGTGGCTCGCACACCCGCCCGCGCAGCGGCTCCCCAGCGCGCAGCGGTGACCTCTGCCGCATCCGTTGTGGCGAATGGTCCGGTGAAATCCACTCAAACGCCTAAGCAGCCTGCGGCGGCTGCTCTTAAACGCTTGCCATCCAAGCAAACTGCAAGCCCCGCAGCCGCACACAGCGAAGACGATTGGGAAACTTTTTAAGCGCCCATTCAGGCGCCAGCTTAGGCCTGCGCAGGCATGTTCTGACCTAGCCTTGTCAGTAAGCGCTTGGTGCGGTGCATTGGGCCTTGTGGGCTGGCTTCACGCACGCACTGTGGTGTGCGCGGAAAGCAGCTTTGCTGGTGCATCCGCTTGCTGCGTAGCCCCGCGATGCGGGGCTACTTTGTTTGTGCGGTCTCGCCGCACAGGGAAAGCCCCACAATAAGCAACTGTTTGTCGTTGTTGTTTGCATCGCCTATGCCTGTCTTGCCCCAGCCTACCCAACATCCCTTGCGTGCCTTGCTGCACAACGAAGTGCATGCCCGCCCGGCGGAGCCGGTGAGCGGCCCTGCAGCCATCACCCACCTGGTGATGCTGACGGACCCCGCGCAGCGCGACGCCAGCCGCACGCACCTGACAGCTTTGATGCACGACCACCACCGCACCGGCCCGGATGCCGATTGCACCCACCTGCGCGTGGACTTTGGTGCGTTTCGCCTGCGCTGGGAGCTGCATACCGAGTTTGTTTGCTGGACATTCATGGTGCCGCTGCCCGCTGATGCACCCTTGAATGCACGCAGCCCTTCCACGGCGATCGAAGAAGTGCCACAGCAGTGGCTCAAGGATTTGCCTGGTCAGTGCCTGAGCAGCGTGCACCTGTGGATCTTGAAAGATGCGCAATGCGCAGGCCTGGGCATGAAGCATGTGGTGCAGCACATGCTCAACGACGACACCCTGGCCGGTGCGGCGGTGCACATGGGACATACCGAGGTGTGCACCGATTTCGCCATCCATGCGGATGGCTATTCACGCATCTTGGTCAAACCTTCGGACAGCATCAGCGCCCGTCGTTTGGGGCGGCTGGTGCAACGGGTGCTGGAGATTGAAACCTACCGCATGGCGGCGTTGCTGGGCCTGCCTGCGGCGCGCAAGGCGGCGGTGGTGCTGGGCACGGCCGAGCGGGAGCTGGCTGATCTGGCGCGGGCCATTCGTGAGGCCAAGGGGGATGACGAGCCCGAGTTGCTGGACCGGTTGACGCGTCTGGCCGGTCAGGTGGAGAGCGAATACGCGGCCACGCACTCGCGCTTTTCGGCCAGCAAGGCCTACTTTGAGCTGGTGGATAAACGCATCCACGATTTGCGCGAAGAGCGCTTGTCGGGCTTGCTGACCATTCAGGAGTTCATGGAGCGGCGCCTATCGCCCGCGCGCAGCACCTGTGAATGGGCGGTACACCGCCAGAACGCCCTGTCGCAGCGGGTGTCGCGGGTGAGCAATTTGCTGCGCACGCGCGTGGAAATTGAGCAGCAGCAAAGCAACCAGGAAATTCTGGCCACGATGAATGACCGCCAGGGCATGCAGCTCAAATTGCAGTCCACGGTGGAAGGTCTGTCGGTGGCGGCCATCACCTACTACATCACCGGCTTGATTGCGTACCTGGCCAAGGGTGCACAAAAAATGGGCTGGCCGCTGTCACCCGAGATCACGGCGGCCATTGCCATCCCGGTGGTGGCGTTCAGCGTGTGGTGGTCGCTGCGCCGTTTGCACCACAAGCTGTTTGGTGGCAAACACTGAGAGATATTTAAAAACAAGAGCTTTTAGCGCTTGATTGGTAATGGTTTGAGATGGAAAAGTGTCTGAAGTGAAGGAAATGCCTGCGCAAGCAGCTAACAAAGGCATAGCGCTTGGTTTGACGCTGGCCGTGCTGGGCGCGATTGCTTTCAGCGGCAAGGCCATCATTGTGAAGCTGGCCTACCGCTACGGGGTGGATGCCGTCACGCTGCTGATGTATCGCATGCTGTTTGCGCTGCCCATTTTTCTGCTGATGGCCTGGTGGGCAGGGCGCGGCCAGCCGCCGCTGTCGCGCAAGGACTGGCTGGGCGTGGTGGGGCTGGGCTTTTCGGGCTACTACCTGGCCAGTTACCTGGACTTTGCCGGGCTGGCCTACATATCGGCTGCGCTGGAGCGGTTGATTCTTTACCTCAACCCCACCCTGGTCGTGCTCTTTGGCTGGGTGGTCTATCAGCGCGGCATCACCTGGGGCCAATTTGCAGCCATGCTGCTGAGCTATTGCGGCGTGCTGCTGGTCTTTGGCCACGAGGTGGGTGCCCAAGGCCAGAACGCCATCTGGGGCGCGCTGCTGGTGCTGGGCAGCGCCGTGAGCTATGCCCTGTACATGGTCTACAGCGGAGAGATGGTCAAGCGCCTGGGCTCGTTGCGGCTGGTGGGGCTTGCGTCCAGCGTGGCCTGTTTTTTCTGCATTGCGCAGTTTCTGCTGACCCACCCCATTGCGGCAATGAATGTGGCGCCGCAGGTATTGTGGTTATCGCTGCTTAATTCCACAGCCTGCACGGTGGCACCAGTGCTGATGGTGATGATGGCCATTGAGCGCATTGGCGCTGGCATGGCGGCGCAGGCCGGCATGATTGGCCCGCTCTCGACCATCTTGATGGGCGTGTGGTTGCTGGACGAGCAGCTCAACGCCTTCATGGTGGTGGGCACCAGTCTGGTGATGGTGGGCATTTTTGTATTTACGCGCTGGGCCAAAAAGCCCGGTGTTTCGCGCAACCCGTGACAGTGAAGGAGCATCCGCATGGATTTAGGAATTGCCGGTAAGTGGGCCCTGGTGTGTGGCGCCAGCAAGGGGCTGGGGTTTGGCTGTGCCAAGGCCTTGGTGGAAGACGGAGTGAACGTGGTCATCAACGCCCGCACCGATGCGGCGCTGCAAGAAGCAGCTGCGAAATTGCGAGCTATCAGTGCTGATGTAGCAAGCGCTAAAGGCCAAAAACCTTCACAAGTGCTCACGGTGGCTTGTGACATCACCAGCCCCGAAGGGCGCGCTGCGGTGTTCAGCGTGGCCGGTGGCCCGGGCACCGATTTCGACATTCTGGTCACCAACGCCGGAGGCCCGCCCCCCGGCGATTTCCGCGACTGGGACCGCGACGCCTGGATCAAGGCGGTGGATGCCAATATGCTCACGCCGATCGAGCTAATCAAAGCCACGGTCGACGGCATGGCGGCACGGGGTTTTGGCCGCATCGTCAACATCACCTCCAGCGCGGTGAAAGCACCCATCGACATCTTGGGCCTGTCCAACGGCGCACGCAGTGGTTTGACCGGCTTTGTGGCGGGCCTGGCCCGCTCGGGCATTGCCGCCAAGGGCGTGACGATTAACAGCATCTTGCCCGGCAAGTTTGATACCGACCGTCTGGTGGCCACCCACCAGGCCACGGCCAGCAAGACTGGCCAAGAGGTGGATGCCATCCGCGCAGCCCAAGCGGCGCAAATTCCTGCCAAGCGCTTTGGTACGGCCGAAGAGTTCGGCGCCATCTGCGCCTTCCTGTGCAGCGTGCACGCAGGCTATATGACGGGCCAGAACATCTTGCCTGACGGCGGCCTCTACCCCGGCACTTACTAAATTCTCAGGATGGGCGGCGCTTTTTCGCGGCCCGTACGCAGATGAAAAAAGCCCCGCAGTGCGGGGCTTTTTGTATGGGCGCACGGTGTGCTGCGCAGGGTCAACGGCGTGATGACACGATGATGCCGCCCACAATCAGCGCAAACGCCAGCGCGTGGTAGAGCTGGGGTGCTTCGCCCAGCACCGGAATCGACAGCAGCGCGGTGAACAGCGGAATCAGGTTGCCAAAGAAGCCCGCAGTAGCCGGGCCCGCGCGTTTCACGCCTTCGCCCCAGAAGCGGTAGGCCGCGATGGCTGGCCCCAGCACAATAAACAACAGCGCGGCGGCCAGCGTCCAGGTGGGGGTGAACACGAAATCACCGGCAGCGGCTTCACCGCCGACCAACACCGCCGACCAGCCAATGCCAAATACCAGTTGCGCCATCAAAAACGCCGCCCAGTTGCCGCGAATGTCTGCTTGGCCCGGCATGGTTTGGCCGCTGCGCGCCAGCAGCCAGCTGTAGATGGACCAGACGATGGTGGCCAGCAGCATGAACCAGTCCCCGGGCATCAGATGCAGGCCCAGCAGCTGCTGCGCATCGCCCCGGCTGAGCACCACGGCCACACCCAGCACCGACAGCAGCGCGCCCATGATCTGGCGGCCATTCACGGTAATGCCAAACCAGACGCGGCCAATCACCAGCATCCAGATCGGCATGCTGGAGCTGACCAGCGTGACGTTGATGGGCGAGGAGGTTTTCAGCGCCAGATACAGCAGGCCGTTGTAGCTGCCAATGCCCAGCACCCCCAGCCACGCGTACTGTTTCCAGCACTGCCATATGGCACTGTTTTTGCGTAATACATGCCCTGCCAGGGGCAGCAGCACCACAAAGGCCAGACACCAGCGGATCAGGTTGAGCGTAAAGGGGGAAATCAGGTCATGCACCAAGCGGCCAACAATGGCATTGCCCGCCCAAAGCAGGGGTGCCAAGGTCAGCATGGCAACCGTGCTGAATGTCAATGGGGAACTCATCCTCGGAATGGTAGCGTGCATGTGTCATCGTGGTGCGACACGAACATGGCACGATAGCTGGCTGCGCAGTGCATCAGCGCGACAAGGAGACACACAAACATGACAGCCACAGCAAGTAAAACCGTCCACATCACACGCAATGGCGGTGCGGAAGTTCTGGAGTTGGTAGAGCGCGAAGTGGGGCAGCCTGCCGCTGGAGAAATCTTGTTGCGCCATCACGCCATTGGGCTGAACTTTATTGATGTGTACCAGCGCTCCGGCCTGTACGCCTTGCCCCTGCCTTTGGCGCTGGGCATGGAAGGTGCTGGGGTGGTGGAGGCCGTAGGTGACGGCGTGACCCATCTGCAAACAGGTGACCGTGTGGCGTATGCCAGCAACCCTCCGGGTAGCTATTGCGAGCGCCGGGTCATGCCGGCCACCCATGTGTGCAAGCTGCCGGACGCCATCAGCTTCGAAACTGGTGCAGCCATGATGCTCAAGGGCCTGACGGTGCAGTACCTGCTCAAGCAATGCATCCCTGCAGAGGGGCTGCAGGCGGGGGACTATGTGCTGTTCCATGCCGCTGCAGGGGGCGTCGGGCTGATTGCCTGCCAGTGGGCCAAAGCGCTGGGGTTGCGCTTGATCGCCACCGCAGGATCTGATGAAAAATGCCAGCTAGCCCTTGCCAATGGCGCGGAGCATGCTATCAATTACCGCACTCAAGACTTTGCTGTCAAGGTGGCCGAAATCACTGGCGGGCAAGGTGTGAAGGTGGTGTATGACAGCGTGGGCAAAGACACCTGGGAAGGCTCGCTGGCCTGTCTGCGCCGCTTTGGTCTGATGGTGTCGTTTGGCAATGCATCGGGTGCGGTGCCGCCCATCAGTTTGGCTGCCTTGGCGCCCAAAGGGCTGTATCTGACACGGCCGAGCGTGTTTGTCTATGCCCATAGCCGGGAAACCACACAGGCTATGGCGGACCAATTGTTTGAAGTTGTATCCAGCGGTAAGGTCAACATCCATATTGCGCAGCGTTATGCCTTGCAGGATGTACGCGCAGCGCACGAAGCACTCGAGGCACGGCAAACCACGGGCTCCACGATTTTGACCGTGTAAGGCAGCACAGGAGAGATGATGAATTGGTTGGAAAAACTACGTGACGATGCCCAGCGCTCCCCGGCCCAGCCGCGCATGCCACTGCTGTGGAATGGGCAGGTGATTGGCACGGTCGCCCAAGGCTTTCTGGAAAGTGTGGACGTAGATTTTCTGCGCGGTCAGCGCATTACCTTTACCCACAAGAAAACCCCCGGACTGGGTGAGGCGTGGAGCTTTGTCGCACCGGATGCCAGCTTTGGCCTCAATGCCTTGGCTCAGTTGCTGCGCGAAAAAGGGCGCAGCGGCCCATGGCGTGATGAGCAAATTGCAGTCTGCACCCCACAAGGGCAGCGCGTGGCCACCGTGGAGCGCGGCGCCGTTCGGGTGCTGGGCGTGAGCACGCATGCCGTGCATCTGGTTGGGCTGGCGGCGGATGGACGCATGTGGGTGCAGCAGCGCAGCAAAAAAAAGCCCAACCACCCTAGCAAGTGGGACACATTGATGGGCGGCATGGTGTCGGCGGCAGACACGCTGGAGCAGGCGCTGGCGCGCGAGACCTTGGAGGAAGCAGGCCTGGATGTGGCGCAGCTGCAGCAACTGCAGCATGGTGGCCATGTGGCGTTTGCCTGCCCCAGCGATGAAGTCAAAGGCGGGGTGGCTTACATGCGCGAGCGCATTGACTGGTTCAGCGCCGTGGTGCCGGATGGCCTGCAGCCGCATAACCAGGATGGCGAAGTGCAGCAGTTCCAGTGCATCGATACTGCCACCTTGATGGAGTGGCTGGAGCAAGGCATGTTCACCCCGGAGGCCACTTTGGTGCTGGCAGACTATCTGAATTTGTGATGGATGCGCGCAGCCCTGAGTCTGATAAAAAAAGCCGCTGATTCAGCGGCTTTTTTAGTGAAAGTGTAGGGGTGCGGGATGTCTCTTCCTGCCTTCGCTGCTCCTGTCAGGCGCAGCGGCTGAGTGTTTAACGCAACTCCAAAGGTTCACGCAGGCGGCTGGGGGCCAGTGCGCCAGCAGACTCCAAAATGGGGTAGGCGACCGAGCACAGCAGCGAGTTGATGCGCTTGAGGTCGCTGATCAAGTCAATGTGCAGCGAACTGGTCTCGATACTTTGCACCGTGTTGTCGGACAGGCGATCCAGGTGAGTGGCGGAGTAAGCCAGCTCCAGGTCTCGGAAGCGCGCTTTCTCTTCCAGCAGCTTCTGTGCATCGCGCACATTGCCGTTCAAGAACACGCTCATGGCGAGTCGCAAATTGGCCACCAGGTGGTCGTGCATGCGGTTGATCTCTTCCAAGCCTGCTTGGGAGAACTGGCGCCCCTTTTTGATCTTCTTGTCTTCCACGTCCTGCAGTACACGCTCTACCAGGTCGCCCACCTGTTCCATGTTGATGGTGAAGCTGATGATGTCGGTCCAGCGGCGGCCTTCTCTCTCGTCCAATTCAGTACGGGAAATCTTGGTCATGTAGTACTTGATGGCGGAGTACAAATCGTCCACCTCATCGTCCAGCTTGCGCAGGTCTTCGGCCAGCTTCTGGTCATCGGTTTGCCACACGCGTTTGAGGCCCAGCAGCATGGATTCCACCACGTCGGCCTGGTGCAGCGCTTCGCGGGCCGCGCAGGAGATGGCCAGCGACGGTGTGCTCAGTGCGGAAGCATCCAGATGGTGTGGGCGGTTGGTGGAGGGTGAAGCCACTTGCACGGGCAAGATTTTTTCTACGATAAAGGCGATGCGGCCAGTGAGCAAAATGCACACCATGGCCACCACGGTATTGAATGCCAGGTGGAACAGCACCACCAAGGTGCCGACGTCCGGCGCCACCGCGCGCATGTAGGTGTGCCAAGGGCCAATCAGCGGAATCATCAGCACCACGCCCACCATCTTGAACATCAAGTTGCCCAAGGGTACCTGGCGCGTTTGCACATTGGCCTTCAGCGTGGTCAGCACCGCCAGCAAGCCGCTGCCGAGGTTGGCGCCAATCACCAGCCCCAAGGCGACATCGACCGGAATACCGCCGGAAGCCGCCAAGGTGGCCACCAGCAGCACGGTGGCCAGGCTGGAATAGGAAATGATGGAGATGATGGCGCCCGTAAGCACTTCCATCGTGATGTCGCTGGTCAAAGCCTCCAGCAGCGTCAGCATGGTGGGGCTTTGGGTAAGCACCGTGGTGGACTCCGTAATCAGGCGCAGTGCCAGCAGCATCAGGCCCAGTCCGATAAATACGCGGCCCACGCGCCCTATGGTGGTGTCCTGGCGCGAGATGAACATCACCACGCCCACAAAAATGAACAACGGGGACAGCCA
>JAFAGF010000014.1 GCA_023422975.1 Pseudomonadota bacterium | reverse complement strand
CTGAACGGCGCCAAGAGCGTGGTGGCATTTGGTGCCAAGGCCGATTTGCTGCTGGTGTCGGCCCGCACTGCCGGTGCGCCGTTCGATACCGCCGGTATCAGCCTGTTCTTGGTGGACGGCAACGCTGCCGGCATCAGCAAGCGCGACTACAGCTGCTTTGACGGTGGCCGCGCCGCCGAGCTGACGTTGGACAACGTGGCGCTGGGCGCAGATGCCCTGCTGGGTGCTGAAGGTCAAGGCTATGGCGTGCTGGAGCAAGTGCAAGGCTATGCCCTGCTGGCCCTGTCGGCCGAAGCGCTGGGCGCGATGGACGTGGCCAAGCAGCACACGCTGGAGTATCTGCAAACCCGTAAGCAGTTTGGTGTGGCCATTGGCACGTTCCAGGCGCTGCAACACCGCATGGCTGACCTGTTGCTGGAAGTGGAGCAAGTGCGCTCCACCGTCATCAACGCGGCCGACGCGATTGACAACGCCCAAGGTGTGGAGCGTGCCAAGCTGCTGGCAGCCGCCAAGTACACCGTGGGCTATGTGGGCACGCTGGTGGCGGAAGAAAGCATCCAGATGCATGGCGGTATTGGTATGACCTGGGAGCTGGCGCTGGCGCACTACGCCAAGCGCTTGGTGATGATTGACCACCAGTTTGGTGATGAAGACCACCACCTCGCCCGCTTTATGCAGCTGAGCCAGCAAGCGGCTTGATCGCCCGGCAGCCCTAGTGTGCAGCACATGTTTGCGCTGCGCCAAGGGGCTGACGGCATGGTGACACGCACCACTTAGTCAAAAATATTCAAGGAGACACGCCGTGACCCAAGCTCTACTTATTCGTCGTGAAGGGGGAGTGCTCATCCTCTCCAACAACAACGTGGCCGCGCGCAATGCGCTGTCGCCTGAGTTTTATGCAGCAGTGGTGTCGGCCTTGGCCGATGCTGCAGCCGATGCCAGCATCGGTACCGTGGTGCTGACGGGCGAGGGGGGGCATTTTTGTGCCGGTGGTGATTTGCGCCAACTGGCCAAACGCCGTGAACTGCCCGTGGAGGAGCGCCGTGAAAAGCTCGAAGGCCTGCACGATCTGATTCGTACCGTGCGCGACTGTCCCAAGCCGGTGATTGCCGCTGTGGAAGGTGCTGCAGCAGGAGCGGGGTTGTCGCTGGCGCTGGCGTGCGACATGTTGATAGCGGCCAAGAACAGTGTGTTTTCGGTGGCCTATGTGAAGGTGGGCTTGACGCCCGATGGCGGTGCCACGGCGTTCCTGTCGGAGTTTGTCTCGCGCCAAGTGCTGACCGAGTTGTGCCTGACCGGCGAGCGCATCAGCGGTGAGCGATTGAGCCAACTGGGTGCGGTGAACCGCTTGGCTGAACCGGGCCAAGCGATTGTGCTGGCGCTGGCTTTGGCGCAGCAAATTGCCCAAGGTCCCGAGCTGGCCAATGCCCGCATCAAAGACCTGTGCCGCCAGGCACCGCGCAACACGCTGGAGCAGCAACTGGATCTGGAGGCGCAGTACATGGTGCAGTCGCAAGAGACCGAAGAGTCGCGCGAAGGCATTGCAGCATTTTTGGAAAAGCGTGCAGCCAATTTTCGTCAGAGCGCCACTGTGGCACTGACGCAATAAAAAAGTTTCAGGGAGAGCAAGCAATGACTGCCAACCAAACCGTGCCAGAAGGTATGGATTTTCCGCTTGAAGGCGTGCGCGTGCTCGACTTGTCACGTGTGTTCGCAGGCCCGCTGTGCGGGCAGGTGCTGGCCGACTTTGGTGCGGAAGTCATCAAGGTGGAGCACCCGGCGCGCGGCGATGACACCCGTGACTGGGGCATGCGCATCGGCAAGACCGAAACCACCTACTACAACAGCATGAACCGCAACAAACGTTCGGTCACGCTGGACTTGCAAAGTGCCGAAGGCGTGCAAATCATTTATGACTTGCTGCCCCAGTTTGATGTGGTGATTCACAACTTCAAGCACGGTGGCGCAGACAAGCTGGGCTTGGGCTATGACAAGCTCAAGGCTATCAAGCCTGACCTGATTTACTGCAGCGTGGCGGGCTACAACAGCAGCACACCGGAAGCCAAGCGCCCCGGCTACGACCTGGTGATCCAGGCCGAGGCAGGGCTGATGGCCATCAACGGTGAAGAGGGCACGCCGCCGCTGAAGTTTGGCGTGGCCGTGGTCGATTTGATGACGGGCATGTATGCCGCGCAGGCGGTGCTGGCGGCGCTCTATCGCAAGAGCCGCACCGGCCGTGGCCGCCAGATTGAACTGGCGTTGTACGACTGCGGCATCACCATCAATGGCTATTACGCGCTGGACGCCATGCTGCTGGGCCACGATACCCAGCGTTATGGCAATGCCCACCCGTCCATCGTGCCCTACGGTTTGTTTGAGGCGGCCGATGGTCCGCTGATCATTGCGGTGGGCAATAACAACCAGTTTGATGCCTTCTGTCGCAAAGTCATTGAGCGCCCCGACATTGTGGAAACCCCACGCTTTGCCACCAACGTAGAGCGCGCCAAAAACCGTCTGGAAATTTTGCCGCTGCTCAAAAGCATCATTGCCACACACCCACGCCAGCAATTGCTGCAGCGCATGCATGCCTGCGGCATTCCCTGTGGCGAGGCCGCGGGCCTGCACGAAGCCTTGACCAGCCAGCGCACCCAGCAAGCGGACATCTTTCACCAGATGCCCCACCCCGTGGCAGGCCAGACCTGGGTGTTTGCGCCGCCGTACCGCTTGGATGGCCAGCGCCTGCCGATTCGCCACACCCCGCCCACGCTGGGGGAAGCCACCCGCGAGGTGCTGCAAGAGCTGCTGTCCATGAGCGACGCGCAGTTGCAGGCGCTGAAGGACAAGGGCGTGCTGACTTTGCCCGAGGTGGCTGGCAGCGCTTGAGATTTGACGGTCAGGCCTGTGACAAGACAGCGCCAGCGAGAGCGCTGCTTGCAAGGGTGGGAGCCTGACCACTTTGCGTGAATACACGCGTACCAAGGGAGACAACAACATGGACCAATTCCACACCCATCGCCGCCGGTTGATGGCGGCCACCGCAGCCGCAGTGGGCAGCAGCCTGGCCGGTTTGCCCGCATGGGCCAAGGCGGCATATCCAAACAAGCCGATTCGTTTCATCGTGCCCTTCAACCCGGGTGGTGCAACAGATATCGTTGCCCGCGTGCTGGGTGAAGCCATGAGCAAGCAACTGGGCCAGCCCATCGTGGTGGAAAACAAGGCAGGAGCGGCAGGCATGCTGGGCACCGACCAGATCGCCAAGGCCGCGCCCGATGGCTACAACGTGCTGGTATCGCTCAGCACGTCCATGCTGATCAACCAGTACCTCTACACCAAGATGGCCTACAACCCGCAAAAGGATTTGCTGTTGCTGTCGGAGCTGGCGTCGGCACCGGTCACGTTGGTGGTACACCCATCGGTGCCCGCCAACAACATGCAGGAGTTGCTGGCATGGGTCAAGGCCAACAAGGGCAAGGTCTCGTACGGCAGCTGGGGCGTGGGGTCGTACGCCCACCTGGGTGGTGCGTACATGAGCAAAACCATGGGTGCCGAAATGTCCCATGTGGCCTACCGTGGGGAAGCCCCCATGATTCAGGAACTCATTGGCGGCCAGTTGCAGCTGTGCTTCTCCAGCGCGCAAAACACCAAACCGTTCATCGACAACGGCCGCCTCAAAGTGATTGGCGTGACGGGCAAGACCCGCATGTCGGTACTGCCCCAAGTACCGACGATTTATGAGCAGGGCGTGACCGATGACGCTTACGCCATCGCTGGCTTTGTTGGCATGGCACTGCCTGCGGGCACGCCCAAAGAGGTGGTGGATGCACTGTCTGCCGCCATCCAGCATGCCGCCCAGGACCCCAAGGTCAAAGAGCGCATGGACGGCGCAGGCTTCCTGCCAGTTTTCAGCAGCCCCGATGCATTTGCCAAGACCTATGCCCAGGCTGCACCCGTGTGGAAATCATTGGTCGAACTGGCGGAAGCCAAGGTCGACTAAACCCTTTAACCGCAAAAATTACGAGTAACAAGAGACAACCGTTATGAAACCCACACACACCATCACCCGCCGTCTGCTGTTGGCCAGCGCTGCTTGCATGGTCGCAGGCAGTGCTTTCGCACAGCAAGCATGGCCTGCCAAGCCCATCACCTTGATCGTGCCTTTCCCTGCAGGCGGCCCCACCGATGTGGTCTCGCGCATTGTGGGCAAGGAGCTGGCAGACCGTTTGAAGCAGCCGGTGATTGTCGAAAACCGCGCCGGTGCTTCGGGCTCCATCGCCGCCATGCAAGTCAA
>JAFAGF010000005.1 GCA_023422975.1 Pseudomonadota bacterium | reverse complement strand
GGCCGAGGCCAGCGCTTGGGTCTGTTTGCTGGTTCTGGTGTGGGTAAGTCCGTGCTGCTGGGCATGATGGCGCGCTACACCAAGGCGGACGTGATTGTGGTGGGCTTGATTGGAGAGCGAGGCCGCGAAGTGAAAGAGTTCGTGGAAGACATCTTGGGTGCCCAAGATCGCTCACGCGCGGTGGTGGTGGCAGCGCCAGCGGATGCACCGCCTTTGCTGCGGATGCAAGGGGCAAGTTACGCCACAGCTATTGCGGAGCATTTCCGTGACAAAGGCAAGCATGTGCTGCTGCTGATGGATTCGCTCACGCGCTACGCCCAAGCGCAGCGTGAGATTGCGCTGGCTATTGGTGAACCGCCAGCGACCAAGGGCTATCCGCCATCGTGTTTTGCCAAATTGCCTGCGTTGGTAGAGCGCAGCGGTAATGGGCTCAATGGTGTGGGGTCCATCACAGCGTTTTATACGGTGCTGTCAGAAGGCGATGACCAGCAAGATCCGATTGCCGACGCATCGCGCGCTATTTTGGATGGCCACTATGTGCTGTCGCGCGCTTTGGCAGAACAAGGTCACTACCCCGCGATTGATGTGGAGCAATCGGCTTCGCGCGTGATGCACAACGTGGTGACGCAAGAGCACTTCGAGTTAGCTAGACGGTTTAGAGCCGTTTATTCGCGCTATCAAAAAAGCAAGGATTTGATACAAGTAGGAGCTTACGTCAGCGGCTCTGATCCGCAGGTAGATGAGGCGATTCGTCTGCAGCCTGCGATGGCGAGTTTCCTGCAGCAGACGATGTTTGAGTCTGCTTCGATGGACGAGAGCTTGGCTGAGATGGCTGCGGTGCTGAATCCGCAAAGTTGATAACCAGAGGGATGTGGAATGTCGTCGCTCAATGCATTGATGATCGCCATTGATATGGCAGTACGTAAACGTGACGAAGCGCGCAATGCGCTGCGTGAGCGTCAGCGTGCCCATGACGCTGCCCAATCCCAGATGGAACAGCTGGAAAGCTACGCGGCAGAAATGCAGCAACGCTGGGGTGCCAGCGAAGGAGCCACCATGAAGCCAGAGGTGATGCTGCACCACCGGCAGTTCATGGATCGCCTGCAGCATGCGATTGACTTGCAGGTTAAGGTCATGGCTGATCAGGCGATTCGCTTGGAGGCTGCGCAAAAGGCCTTGATGGCTGCAGAGTTGCGTTTGACCAGTTTGAACAAGGTGGTGGAAACACGCCGTCGCGATATCGCACTGGCGCAAATGCGCCGCGAACAAAAACAAACCGATGAACGAGCGGCGTTGCAGTTCATTGGGAGAACTTTCGGGATGCAATTCCAAGAGGCTTAACCATGGATATGAAGCAGGCCATTGCGCCAGTTGCGGCCAAGTCGCAAGCACCAGAAAAATTCGACAAAGCCAAAGATGTGACAGAAGGCCAGACCTCAGCACCGGCTTTCTCGCAACTCTTGCATGGGTTGCAGAGTGGTGAGCCGATGGCTGCCGGTGGTGATGTGATCGGCACTGCTTTCGGGACGCAGGACATCGCTTTGCCATTGAATCAAGATGCAGCCTTGTTGTCAGATGCACTGCAATCCTTGCCTTTGGGTATGAGTTTGGAGAGTTTGGTGGGCCAAACCCAGCAACTGGACAAGGTGGATGCGGATGTCGCGCTGCAAGATGGAAGCTTTTTGCAGGCCAAGCAGGATGCAGGGCTGTTGTCTGTCGCCGATGGTTTGATAGCTGGTGCTCAGCCCCATGTGGCTGTGGGGCAGCGCATTGCGACTGTCGCTGCTGGGGTGGAGTCTGTGGTGGCTTCTCCGGTCCAGACTGGCGTGTCCACTGCGGTGGCGGTGGCTTCCGCAGCGCTGGCAGAAGCTGCGGATCTTGCAGGCGCGGTGGCGCAGGCGGTATCGGATGGCTTGTCCTCCGATGCAGATACAGAAGGCCGTGTGGCATTGCACGGCGCCTGGAAGCTGGAAGACCCGCAAGCTCCGGTGAACCCTGCATTACAGCGTTTGATGGGGCAGGTAGAGCAGTGGGCGGCGGCCAGTGCGGGCGTGCAGCCTAAAGTGGTAGAGCGCGGCGAAGGCGCGAAGAGTGCTGCCAATACCGCAGAGTGGTTGGCTGCCGGGCAGGGGAGTGGCACGCGTTTGACCGAGGCTGCCGTGCAAGAAACACAGTCTGCGCAAGATGCCATGCTGGAGTCGCAAACGGATGCGCCGGTGGAAGATATGCGTTTCTGGTTGCAGGGCAAGCAGCAGCGTGCGGAAGTCGTCCTGGAAAAAGATGGGCAACCTGTGCGCGTTCAGGTCTCTGTACGGGGCAATGAAGCCCATGTCACATTCCGTGCGGATCAAGCACAAACACGTGAGTTGTTGGATGCCAGCTTGACGCAGTTGCGTGAAATGTTGGAGCAACAAGGCGTGCAGTTGGCGGGTGTGTCGGTGCAAGCGGACGCCCAGGGCAATGGTGGCCAGGCGTCACAGCAGGGCGGTGCACGCAATCCTTGGGATAGCTCGAAAGCGCAACACGCTCAGGTGGCCGTGCCGCTAGCTTCGGAGGCGCCTGCCGCGCGTTCGCATCGCGCACAAGGTCTGGATTTGTACGCTTAACGTGGTTTTGAGATGCTCCTTGCGATGCGGAGAAAGCGAGTGAGGGGCTCAGACGATTGATTTGCTGGTCATTTGAGCCTTTTATTCTGGCTATGATTTCCGGCTTTCAAGAAATAATCAGCCTATACGTACGTTTTGCGTGCGAGCGCCTAGCGCAGGTTTAGTTCAAGGTTGGCTTGCCAACTTTCTTCATCCATCAAGGAATACAACGTGGCCGCAACCAACTCTGCCGCCGCTCCGGCGCAAGCCAAGAGCAAGAAATTGATCGTCATCGGTGCTTTGGTCGCCTTGCTCGTTGTCGCTGTAGCGGCGGTCTTGCTGGTGATGACAAACAAGTCGCGTGGCGATGTCTACGGAGAGGATGCGCCTGCCAAAGCAGCAACACTGGTGCCAACGTTTTTGCCACTTGAGAATATGGTGGTGAACTTGGCAGACCAAGGTGGTGACCGTTTTGCACAAATTGGCATCACTTTGGAGCTGCAAGACGAGGCAACGGCCACGCTGGTCAAGCAATACATGCCCAGCATTCGCAACGGTATTTTGATGCTGGTCTCGCAACGCACGGCGGACGAATTGCTGCTGCGCGAAGGCAAGGAAAAGCTGGCGGCAGATATCTTGCGTGAAGTGACGCGCCCTCTGGGGGCAGGTTCTGCCCGCGCAGAGGCTGCCGACGAAGAGGATGAGCGCCCACGCCGTCGCAGCAGCCCTGTGCGCCGCGTGCTGTTCTCCAGCTTCATTATTCAGTAAGCGCGAGGAGCACCGGCATGAGTGATTCTTTCCTGTCGCAAGAGGAAGTCGATGCCCTTTTGGAAGGGGTGACGGGCGAGCGCCAGAAATCGGATTCCGAAGACGTTGATGAAAGTTCGGTTCGTAATTACGACATTTCGAGCCAAGAACGCATCGTCCGTGGGCGCATGCCCACCATGGAAATTGTGAATGAGCGATTTGCGCGCAATTTCCGGATTGGTTTGTTTAACTTTATCCGCCGAAGCCCCGAAGTTTCGGTGGGTACGGTGAGCGTGCAGCGCTACAGCGCCTTTTTGCGCCGTTTGGCGGTGCCCACCAACTTCAATGTCGTGGCCATTCGCCCTTTGCGCGGCAATGGCCTGATTGTGTGTGAGCCTTCGCTGGTGTTCGGCATCATCGATACCTTGTATGGCGGTGCTGGGCGCTTGCAGACGCGTATCGAAGGCCGAGACTTCTCCGCGACCGAGCAACGCGTGATCAATCGCCTGGTCGATGTGATCAGCGAGGAATACAAAAAAGCGTGGCATGGCATTTATCCGCTGGAGCTGGCTTACCAGCGCTCGGAAATGCAGCCCCAGTTTGCCAACATTGCAACGCCCAGCGAAATTGTGGTGTCGACCGCGTTCCAGCTGGAAATTGGTGACGTGTCGGGCTCCATCCATGTGTGCATGCCTTACGCCACGATGGAGCCTATTCGCGACATCTTGTATTCGTCCACGCAGGGCGACTCGATGGAAGTGGACCGCCGCTGGGTGAAGGTGCTGACGCGAGAAATCCAATCTGCAGAAGTGACGCTGGTGGCAGAGCTTGCGCGTGCCGATGCGACGGTGGAGCAGATGCTGGCCATGAAGCCTGGTGACTTCATTGAGTTAGAACGCCAGCCACGCATTCGTGCATCGATTGGCGGCGTACCAGTTTTTGAGTGCCAGTACGGCACGCACAACAACAAATATGCCGTGCGCATCGAGCAATGCTTGCGCGGGGTAGATGGAAATTGGACCGGAGAGAAGAATGGCAACTGACCAAAACAACAACGGCAGCATCCCAGGTGATGATCCCTTCTCGGATTGGGCCGAAGCGCTGGATGAGCAAAAGCAGACCGACGATACACAGGCTGCGCTGGATGCCGAGCAAGGTGGTCCCCTGAGCGGTAACCCCGCTTACAACAATGGGGCTGCGGGCACTGAAGTGCCGGTGAACGACATCAACATGGTGTTGGACATTCCCGTGCAGCTGTCGGTGGAGCTGGGCCGCACCAAAGTGCCGATCAAGTACATCCTGCAACTGGCCCAAGGCTCGGTGGTGGAGCTGGATG
>JAFAGF010000296.1 GCA_023422975.1 Pseudomonadota bacterium | reverse complement strand
GACGAACTCGAATCCGTGGCCGCGCCCAGCCTGCCCAATGCGCTGCTCGAGCGCCAGGGCCGCAGCGGCCCGTGGCGGCGCGCGCGCGTGCGGATCTCGTTTCCCGTGGCCAACGTGGGCGCCAACCTGCCGACGCTGGCCGCCACGGTATCGGGCAATCTCTACGATCTGGGGGAGGTCAGCGGACTGCGCCTGGAAAGCCTGCGGATTCCCGCGAGTTACCGCGCACAGTTCGATCTGCCCCAGGTCGGCATTGCGGGCACGCGCCAGCGCACGGGCGTGGCCAGCGGCGCCATGGTCGGCACCATCCTCAAGCCCAACGTCGGGTTCTCACCGGCGCAGACCGCGGAACTGGTGGCGCGGCTGTGCGCCGCCGGTGTCGACTTCATCAAGGACGATGAGGTCTGCGCCGACCCCGCCCATGCGCCACTGGCACAACGCGTTCCAGCCGTGATGGCGGCCGTGCGCGAGCACCAGCAGCGCACCGGCAAGCATGTGATGGTGGCGTTCAACATCACCGATGAAACGGATGCGATGAAGCGCCATGCCGACTTGATCGAGCGTGAGGGCGGCAGTTGCGTGATGGCCAGCCTCAACTGGTGCGGCTACTCGGCACTGCAGACGCTGCGCCGCCATACCGGACTGGCGCTGCATGGGCATCGCAACGGCTATGGCGCGCTGTCGCGCCATCCATTGCTGGGCATCTCCTTTCAGGCCTACCAGACGCTGTGGCGGCTGGCTGGGGTGGACCACATGCATGTGCATGGCCTGCAAGGCAAATTTTCCCAATCGGACGAAGAAGTCATTGCCTCGGCACAGGACTGCTACACGCCGCTGGCCGATGCCATCGATGACCGCGTGCTGCCGGCATTTTCCTCGGGCCAATGGGCCGGCACCGTGCCTGCGACCTGGGCGGCAGTGCAAAGCGACGATCTGCTGTTCATGTCGGGCGGAGGCATTCTTGCGCACCCGGGCGGACCGGCCGCGGGAGTGGCGAGCATCCGCCAGGCCTGGGCCGCGGCGCGCGAAGGCGCAGCACTTGCCGACCATGCGCGCAGCGCGCCCGAGCTGGCCGCAGCGCTGGCCTTTTTCGGCAAGTGACCGAACCATGCCTTCTTCTCTGAAGATCGCCTATTACGGCGACGATTTCACCGGCGCGACCGATACCCTGGCCACGGCCACGCGTGCCGGGCTGCGCACGCTGCTGTTTCTCGACTTGCCCAGCGCCGCGCAACTCGAGCGCGCGGGCCCGCTCGACTGCATCGGCATTGCGGGCGCAGCGCGTGCGATGTCGCCTGCCGAAATGCAGCCCGAACTCGAGCCCGTGGGCCGGCTGTTTGCGCAACTGGGTGCACCGGTCATGCATTACAAGACCTGTTCGACCTTCGACAGCGCTCCCCATGTCGGCAGTATTGGTGCGGCGATACGCATCTTGCAGCCATATTCGTCGAATGCTTTCGTGCCGATCGTGGGCGGGCAACCCAACCTGAAGCGCTACTGCGTGTTCAGCAACCTGTTTGCCAGCGCTGGCGAACCGATACACCGCATCGACCGCCACCCCACCATGCGCCAGCATCCGGTGACGCCCATGGCCGAGGCGGATCTTCGCCTGCACCTTGCCCGGCAGGGCGTGGCCCATGTGGCAGCCATCCACTATCCAGACTATGCGCAAACAGCGGACACGCTCGATCTGCAGTTATCTGCGCTCATCGCACAGGAACCGGACGCCGTTCTATTCGACATTGCCGACGTCGACCACCTTGCCACGGTGGGCCGGGTGATCTGGCAGCAGGCCTTGCGCCAGCCCTTGCTTGCCGTCGGCCCGAGCGCCGTGGTACAGGCGCTGGCTGCGCACTGGGAGAGCAAGCCAGATGCAACCCGTGAAGCGATAGCGCCTGCCCAGGGCCCGGTGCTCGTACTGGCCGGCAGCCTTTCGCCCGTGACTGCGCGGCAGGTCGCAGCCGCCAATTCCTACGAGCACATGTTGCTGGACGTCGCACGTCTCACCAACGATGCGGCCGATCGCCGGCAGATGGCGCTGAACATTTCGGCACGGCTGCTGCAAGGCATCAGCGTACTGGCTTGTACCTCGGGCGCAAGCCAAGCCGGCAATGCGGACGCCTCGGCCTCTCCCCGTGAACTGGCTTGGGCCTGCGGTGATCTGCTGGCCCAGGTGCTTGAGATGTCCCCCGTCCAACGGCTGGGCATTGCCGGTGGTGACACCTCCAGCCACGCCGTGCAGGCTTTGGATGCCTGGGGACTGTCCTACCAGGCGCAAATCGCCCCCGGCGTCGCACTGTGCCGGCTGCACAGCGACGATACCCGACTCGACGGTCTTGAAATCATGCTCAAGGGCGGGCAAATGGGTGGGGAAATGCTGTTCGAGGAACTGCTTTCGGGGACTTGCTGAGGGCTGGCAGGTTTTTCCGCTGGTTTGAGGACAGGACGTTCATCCTTCGACAAGCTCAGGACGAACGGTGTCTACCGGCACCCTATCTCACCGCACAAATTTTGCACAACGAAAAAAGGCACCGTGCAAAACACGGTGCCTTTATCGCAATCAGCGAATTCAACGCAGGCGTCAATTCACAAATCATGGCGGAGGGGACGGGACGCGAACCCGCGACCCCCGGCGTGACAGGCCGGTATTCTAACCAACTGAACTACCACTCCTGGTAGAAGCTTTTTGCCTGTACTCGATACAGGCCAAGTGCTCAACTTGGCGACCCTACGGGGATTCGAACCCCGGTACTCACCGTGAAAGGGTGATGTCCTAGGCCTCTAGACGATAGGGTCGTAGCCTTGGAACTTCCGTTCTCAATTTTTTGGTGGAGGTAAACGGGATCGAACCGATGACCTCTTGCATGCCATGCAAGCGCTCTCCCAGCTGAGCTATACCCCCTCTTGACAACGCAGCCAATTTATTTATCAGTTGCGTTGTGCATAGCCTCGAATTATAGACAGGTTTTTAGCGGTTTTTCAAACGGGCGAGAATTTTTTCACGCCCAAGTAATTCCAGCACTGCATCTACCGATGGCGTATGCGCTGTACCCAGCGTTAATACCCGCACTGGCATTGCCAAAACCGGCATTTTGATGCCCTGAGTTTTCAGCACTTCTTTAATGCTGGCGGCAATGGCTTCCTTGTTCCACTCAACGGCTTCCATGGCTGCTGCAAATGCATCCAGCACAGGGTAGGCCGCTTCGGTCACATGCTTGGCATAGTCTTCCGCATTGCGCTCAACACCATCCACATAGAACAGCTTGGCCCAATTCGCCAAGTCCACCAAAGTTTCGCAGCGGTCTTTGAACAAGGCACAGATGCGCACCAAACGGTCATCCGCATCCAACAAGCTCTCAGCCACCCCTGCTTTCATCACAAAAGGCTTGGCTTTGGCAGTCAGCGCCGCGTCATCCATCGCCTTCAGGTGCTGTGCATTTACCCAGCGCAGTTTGGCTTCGTCAAACTGACCGGCGCTGCGACCCAAGTGATCCAGATTGAACCACTCCAAGAATTGCTGGCGCGAGAAGATTTCATCGTCACCATGGCTCCAACCCAAACGCGCCAAGTAGTTCACCATGGCATCTGGCAGATAGCCTTCGTCACGGTACTGCGTCACGGCCTTGGCGCCATTGCGCTTGGACATTTTCTCACCCTGCTCATTCAGCACCGTGGGCAGGTGGGCAAACACGGGCACCGTAGCACCCAGCGCTTCAAAGATGTGGATCTGGCGGGGCGTGTTGTTCACATGGTCATCACCGCGAATCACGTGGGTGATGTGCATATCCATATCGTCTACGCACACGCAGAAGTTGTAGGTAGGCGTGCCGTCGGGGCGTGCAATCACCAGGTCGTCCAGTTCAGAGTTCTGGAACTCGATACGACCCTTGCACTTGTCTTCCCAAGCCACGACGCCATCCTTGGGCGTTTTGAAGCGCAGCACGGGTTTGACGCCTTCAGGAATAGCAGGCAGCACCTTGCCTTCTTCAGGACGCCATGTACCGTCGTAACGGGGCTTTTCCTTGTTGGCCATTTGCTTTTCGCGCAGCGCATCCAGCTCTTCCATGCTCATGTAGCAGGGGTAGACATAGCCTGTGGCTTGCAACTGCGCCAGCACTTCCTTGTAGCGGTCCATGCGCTGCATTTGGTAGAAGGGGCCTTCGTCGTGACCCAGCTCCAGCCACTGCATGCCTTCCAGAATCACATCGACCGAGGCTTGGGTCGAACGCTCCAAGTCCGTGTCTTCAATGCGCAAGATGAAATCGCCGCCATTGGCGCGGGCAAACGCCCAGGGGTACAAAGCCGAGCGGATATTGCCCAAGTGGATAAAGCCAGTGGGCGAAGGTGCAAAACGGGTGCGAATTTTTTGTGTCATTGGTAAGTATCCAGTCCGCGGGAGAGGTCGGCCTTGAGGTCATCCAAGTGCTCCAGACCCACGGAGATGCGAATCAGCCCTTGACCCACGCCGGCTGCCTGGCGCTGGTCTTCGGTCAAACGGCCATGCGATGTGCTGGCCGGGTGGGTGATGGTGGTCTTCACATCACCCAAATTAGCCGTAATGCTACACACCTGTGTATGGTCGACCACGTGGAAGGCATTCTTGCGCAGCGCCTCGGGGGTGTCGCCATGCACATCAAAGGCCAGCACCGCACCGCCCATGCCGTTTTGCTGGCGCATGGCCAGCGCATGCTGGGGGTGACTTTTCAGACCAGGGTAGTACACACGCGCCACCTTGGGGTGGGCCTCCAGCCATGCAGCCAACTCCAGCGCAGACGCACTTTCAGCTTTCACGCGCAGCGACAAGGTTTCCAAACCCTTCATCACGGTCCACGCGTTGTAAGGGGCCGCATTCAAGCCGCCACTGCGCAGGAAAGTGCCCATCACCTTGTCCACCAAGGCCACAGTGCCGCACACCGCGCCAATCATGGTGCGGCCTTGGCCGTCCAAGAACTTGGTACCCGAGTGCACCACAATGTCTGCGCCCAGCTTGGCGGGCTGCTGCAAAACAGGCGTGGCAAAGCTGTTGTCCACCGCCAGCAGCGCACCACTGGCATGAGCCAAATCAGCCAAAGCAGCAATGTCACACAGGTCGGTCAACGGGTTAGTGGGCGTTTCCGCAAAGAAGAGCTTGGTATTGGGCTTGACCGCAGCTTGCCACTCCGCAATATCGGTTTGCGACACAAAAGAGGTTTCCACCCCGAAGCGCGCCATCTCGGTGCCCAGCAACTTGATGGTGGAGCCAAACATGGAGCGCGAGCAAATCACGTGGTCGCCCGCCTTCAGCGTGGTCAGCGCGACCAGCAAAATGGCTGACATGCCGGTGCTGGTTGCCACCGCGCATTCGGTGCCTTCCATGGCCGCCAAGCGCTTTTCAAAGCTGGTGACCGTGGGGTTGGTGGTGCGGCTGTAGGTAAAGCCGTCTTCTTGCGCGGCAAAGCGGCGGGCGGCGGTTTCGCAGTCGGGCTGGATAAAGCTGCTGGTCATGTACAGCGCTTCGCAATGCTCGCCCCACTGGCTGCGGGGCAAGGCTTCACGCACCGCCAAGGTTTCAGGATGCAGACCTTCTGGGAGTTGTTTCTCGGTCACGACGCTATTCCTCGATCTATCTGGGTAAGGTGCAGGCCACCGGTCTGCACCATGAAAAAAGGAGCAGCTTGCGCTTGTCAAACAAGGATTTCAAAGACAAATCACTTTGAAGTGCTTATTTGGCCTGCGCGAGCAGCTCCTTTTATTGTGCCTCTGGGCTTATGACGCCCAGTTTAGAGCTTATTGCTCTTGGGCATTGGGCAACGACAGACGCGAAGTATCTTCCGACTCTTCTTGCGCACCAGCGTTGCGGCCTTCGTTCAA
>JAFAGF010000265.1 GCA_023422975.1 Pseudomonadota bacterium | reverse complement strand
GCGCAGCAGGCCGAGTGCGTGTGTTTGGTGTCCATGTCATGATTGGAAAGTTGAAAGTCACTTGAAGGTCAAGCCCATGACAGCACTGCGCATAGGGGAGGCAGCCAAACGCTCCGGCGTGTCGGCGGCCAATATCCGTTACTACGAAAAAGAAGGGCTGCTGGCACCTGCGGCCCGCCATGACAACGACTATCGCTTTTACGGCGAAGCGGATTTACACCGCCTGCGCTTTATTCGCATGTGCAGGGCGATGGATATGTCGCTGGACGAAGTGCGCACCTTGCTGGCGCTGGATGGGCGCAACGCGGCAGATTGCCATGCGGCGGCGGCCACGATCGAAGAGCATTTGCACCATGTGCGCCAGCGCTTGAAAGAGCTGCGTGCGCTGGAAAAAGAGCTGCAGTCCCTCAAGGCGGTGTGCGATGGACAGCAGCCCAGCTGCAACCTGATTGCCGCCTTGCATGCACAGGCCGATGCCAGCTTGCCGCCCGAGCCGGGCTCGCAGGTCAAGCGCCATGTTTGAGGGCCGGGTGAGCACTGGTTGCACAGGGTCTTGCTGCGTGGCGGCGGCATCGGTGGCTGGGCGGTAGTAAAAAATATAGCTGTTAGCGCTTAATAAATAAGGATTTAAAGCCTAAAACTATCTGAAATGCTTATTGTGGAACCGCAATAAGCTCTGTTTTTTATAGTTTGTAGCGGGTGGCATCCATGCGCGCTTGTGCGGCTTGTCACTGAAAGGCCGCAGTTGCGGCAACAATGGTGTCATGCCTATGAAAGACGGAATACCCAGCTTTGACTGGAGCGGTGTGCGTGCAATGGTGTTTGATATGGACGGCACCTTGCTCAACACCGAGTATGTGATCGTGCAAGCCGCCAGTGATGCGCTGCAACATTTGGGCCATGCGCCGCTGCCAGCGGGCTACCACATGCCCAATATGTTTGGCACGGCCGCAGATTTGATGCTGGATGTGCTGCACGAACGCGGTGTGCCGCTGCCGCCCGGCGGGCGCGCGGAAGCCGGGGCGCTGTTTGAGCGCTTTTACGCGGCGCAACCTTCTGACGCAGCGCCTTTGTATGACGGGGTGCTGGACTGGCTGCATGCCGCCCAGGCGCGCGGCATCAAGCTGGCGGTGTGTACCAACAAGCAGCATGCACTGGCCCTCAAGGGGCTGGAAGCTGCGGGCATCTTGCATCTGTTTGAAGTGGTCACCGGGCGCGATAGCTGTGGCGTGGCCAAACCTGCACCAGAGCCGCTGTTCTACACCCTGTCACACCTGAAAGTCAGCGCGCAAGACGCTGTGTTTTTTGGCGATACGCATGCCGACGCGGGCTGTGCTGAGGCGGCAGGCGTTCGCTTTGTGTGGTTCCGCTCTGGCTTTGGTACCGAGCGGGTGAAAGAATTTGCACAAGTGCTGTCGTTTGCGCAGTACAGCGAGCTGGCATTCAGCGCTGCATAAACGCGCTTTGCCAGCAACAACGCAGCCTTCAAGCACGGGGCTTGAAGGCTGCGTTGCTGTGTGCTCAATCAGACCGCTTTCCAGAAAATATAGTCAGCTTGGTATTGCACGATCTGCTTGCTGCCCACGTTGGTAGCAGCACAGGGCATGTTCGGGGCCACACCGCCTTTGGTGGCTACGCGTTGGATGTAGGTGACGCCCTGCATGGCGCCCATGCCGCTGGCAGGATTGGCTTTGACCAGTTGCAGCGGAATATTGCCCTCGCCTGCCGGTGAGACAGCGACCTGTGTGGCCGTGACCTTGGAGCCGTCGTTGTTCTCCCAAGTGGCTGGAGGCCCCCAGTATTTACCGATGACGGAGCCGCCGCGGGTTTGCAACTTGGCGTCTGGGCCGACAAACACCCACTCGTGTTCATTGGCCATGTCTTTCTTGGCGCGGCATTCGTAGGTGATTTGGCCGATGCCCACGGTTTCCATGGCCACTTGGTGCCCAGGGGGAACTTGCACGGCTGCAGGCAAATCGGTTTGGGAGAAGTTAGTGCGAGACCCCATGGGTGCGCATGCGGTCAGACCCAATGCTGCAACACACACAGCGGCCAGTGGGAGAGTGCGGAGGTGCTTCATGACAGTTTCCTTCAGCAGTGAGAAAAGAAATGCACAGGTGAAATGGGTGCGTGGGGTAAGAGCGTGTATCAGCTGCCAAATGACAGGGCATTGCTAGGCAATGGGCGGCCCAGGGCTGAAACCAGTGCGGTGTAGTGCATGGTTTCATCTGCCGCCAAGCGACCGGCAACTTTGGCCAAGTCACGGTTTTCAAAAGTGGGAATGACGCCCAAATACGCATTCGTTGCCCCCAGCTCTAATCTGGCCGCGAGGGCCAGCACATCGGCTTGGGTTTTGAGTGTTCCTGCCTTGAGTGACTCTGCATAGGCTTGCATGGACGCTTCAGCCACGGGTTTGCCACCGAGTTTTTGGATCGTGGCAATCAAGGCGTCACGGTGGGCTTTGTGGTGACTTTGAAATAACAGGGCCACATCCATCACCGGTTTTTGCAGCAAGCCACTGCCAGCACCCAGCTGGTAGGCATTGATGGCTTCATGCTCAAGCCCTAGCGCCACATTGAGGATAGAGACATCTTTGGCCGGGTCATTGCCCATGCCTTGTGCTAAAGCTTCGTTGCCTGCCAGCATGGCCACGGCCACAGCTGACAACGTACCGGTAGTGCCCAGAAATCCGCGGCGGGAGGCCAAGGTGGAGGTGCGGCCTTCAAACAAATGGGTGCTCATGATGACTCCTTGTTGACTGTGGGGCGGTGTCGAGCAATTGCGGTGTCCGACCCTTGGAATACGCAGGCATGACGGTGGTGGATTCAAGTTTTTAAATATTTTTTTGAATCAGCGTTGAACGGCTTGCATCCAGCCGCCGGGATGCTGCGTATTGATCAATAAGTAAATAGGCGAATAAGCCAACAGGTGGTGCGAGCGCTGCGTTTTGGTAGCAATCCAACAGTGCAGGGCTGCGCTGCCACAAGGAAGTGCTTCTCATCACAATGGCGCAATGAGCACCAATACACCGGACCACGAGCTGATGGAATTACTCGATCGCGTAGCAGCCCGAGATGAGGCTGCGCTCAAGCTGCTGTATGGATTGACCTCTTCGCGCATGAACGGTCTGGCCTTGCGCATCGTGGGTAACAAAGAGTGGGCGGAGGATGTGCTGCAAGAGAGCTTTTTGGGCATTTGGCGCAGCGCAGGCAGTTACCGCGATTCGCTCAGTCCGCCATTGGCTTGGATGGGGATGCTGGTGCGCAGCAGAGCCTTGGATTTCTTGCGCCGACGCAGAGCCGAGCGGCTGCACCTGAATGTGCCCATCGAAGATATGGACGAATTGCTTGCGGAAAAAAATGTGCCAGAGCCTATGCAGTCAGCAGAAGCCAGTGAGCAAGCCGCCGTGCTGCACCAGTGCATGCAGCGGTTAGAGCCGCCACAGCGCGAAGTGGTGAGCATGGCCTATTTGAAAGACTTCAGCCATAGCGAGTTGGCCGTGTCTCTGAAGCTGCCCTTGGGGACCGTCAAGACATGGGTGCGTCGCAGCTTAGAGCAGTTGCGCAAATGTATGGCCCGCCATGTTTGAGTGTCAGGAGCGTGCACCATGAATCTGACAAAAAAACCTGAGCTACTTGATCACTTGGCCGCCGCGTATGCATTGGGTACGCTGCGTGGAGGTGCACGTCGGCGCTTTGAGCAACTGGCGCGTGAATATGCCCAAGTGCGTGCGGCCGCGCTGCTGTGGCAAGGCCGGTGGTCTGCGTTCTCGGAGGTGCAGGCTCCTGTGCCTCCAGACGCTGCTGTGTGGATGCGGATAGAAAATTTGCTGCAAGCCGAAACAGCCACGGTCAAACTGGCGCAGCAACGTGGGATGGCAGCGCCGAACCTTCCTGTGCGCATGTTGGCGTGGTGGCGTGGCCTCGCATTGGCAGCGAGCTTTGCGACGGTGACAGCGGTGGCGGTGGGATTGTGGTCGCACCAAGCGGTCACAGGAAGTGCACAGCAGCAAGTTGCTGCGCTGCAAGCGGAGCTTCAGTCTGTGGAGGCTGCTTTGCAGAAAGCGCCACATATTCAATATGTTGCGGTGTTGGCCGATGGAAAGGCCGATGCCTCTGTGCTGGTTACTTTCGATCCGCAGAACAAGCAGCTTTTGTTGCAACGCGTCAGTGGGTTTCAGGAGGCAGACAACCAGTCGCTGCAGCTATGGGCACTGCCGCAGCAGGGAAGACCACGTTCTTTGGGTGTCATTGGGCAAGGCAAGTTAGAGCAATTGACGGCGCAGGAGGCCGATGTGCAATCGGTGCCTGCACTGGCGATCAGCCTAGAGCCCAAAGGTGGGGTGCCCAGCGCCACAGGGCCGACAGGGCCGGTGTTGTTCACGGGCACATTGATTCGCCGAGACATTTAATTGCGTGCTGCCCTGAAAATTCCAAACCTCAATTGCTGTAGTTATCACGGCGAATGCAACACAACCCGCATTCAGCGGGTTGTTGGGAGAGGAGGGAGAGAATCTTTTGGGTGTCAGCGCATAACTGGCGCTGCGCCGCGAAAACCCAGTGCCTGTGAAATTTCAAAGGCCGTGCTTTGCAGCTTGGGCAGCCAGCCTTCATCCAAGCGGTCGGCGGGGGCGGAAATAGACAGGGCGGCAATCAGCTTGGCTTGGTCGTCATAAATACCTGCGGCCATGCAGCGCACGCCAAGCTCCAGCTCTTCGTTGTCGTAGGCCACACCGGTTTCGCGTGCTTTGCTGAGCTCGCGCTCCAGCATGGGCAACTGGGTCAGGCTGTTGTGGGTATTGCCTGCCAAGCCCGTGCGCATGGCATAGGCCCGCACGCGCTGGGGTTCATCGGCAGCCAAAAACAGTTTGCCGTTGGAGGTCAGGTGCAGCGGGGCGTGGCCACCAATGGCGCGAACCACCTGCATGCCGGAGCGTTCGCTGTATGCGCGCTCCACATAGACGATTTCATCGCCTTGGCGCACGCTCAAATTCACGGGCTGCTGGATTTGCTTGTGCAACAGGCGCATGGCGGGCAGGGCGGTTTCGCGCACGCTCAGGCGGGCTTTGACCAAGTTACCGAGCTCCAGCAAGCGCATGCCAAGGCGGTAGCTGCCGGATTCGGGGCGGTCCACAAAACGGCCTGCCGCCAAGTCGTTCAGGATGCGGTGTGCAGTGGAGGGGTGCAGGCTTGTTTTTTCGCTGATGTCTTTCAGCGATACCGCTTCTTCGCGCGAGGCCAGCACGTCGATCAGGACAAACATGCGCTCCAGCACTTGCACGCTGGGTTTGGCGGGTACGTCTTGATCATTTTTCTTCATGTGGAATCCCAGTCTCTCAGATGGGCGGATTCTAGCCGCCACTGGTCGGTGTGACGCACATCTTTGGTGTGGATGCCCCCCTTCAATGGATCTCTTCAGGTTTTGTCGACTCGATGCCACAGGTTGTCACGTAAAACCTCATGCGGATGAAATTGCGCCTTGTAGCGCATTTTGGGGGATTGCTCGATCCAGTAGCCCAGGTACACATAAGGCAGCCCCATGCTGCGCGCAAATGCAATTTGCCACAGCACATTGAAGGTGCCATAGCTGGCGCTGGGGTCGGGTTCGTAGAAGGTGTAGACCGCTGACAGCCCGTCTTCTAGGCAGTCAATGATGGACACCATGCGCAAAGCATTGTCGGCACTGGGATCACGGAATTCGACCAAACGTGTCTCGACACGGCTTTGAAGCAGGAATTGGGTGTATTGCTCGACGTTATCTTGGTCCATGCCGCCGCCGCTGTGGCGTGCGTGCTGGTAGCGTTGGTACAGGTCGTAATGCTCTTGCGAAAAGTGCAGGCGCTGCACACTGATTTCGAGCTGAGCGTGCTGCTTGTGCGCGCGGCGCTGGCTGCGTGTGGGCTGGTGCTCACGTGTGAGAACGCGCAGCGGCTGACAGGCACTGCACTGGCTGCAATAGGGGCGGTAGGTAAATAAACCGCTGCGGCGAAAGCCTTGGGTGACCAAGGCGGAATACACCTCTGCGTGGATCAGGTGGCTGGGCGCCGCGACCTGTGAGCGTGCCTCTTGCTGCGGTAGGTAGCTGCAGGGGTAGGGCGCTGTGGCATAGAACTGCAAGCTGTAGTGCGGCAGGTCGTTGAGCTGTGTCATGCGGTAGAGAGCCTCAGAGTCTTCAGCAAAGCGATTCCCAGTATACGGGGCGGAAATTCCAGTCCATAGCAGGGCATTGCTGCTGGCGAGCGGCTTCTGCCAGAAAGTCTGTGCGGGCTTGCTCGCGTGCACCTAAGGAGGCCAGGTGCGCAGTCGCTTGCTGGCAGTCAATTTGTGTCGCGCCGTGGTGGCGGCACAGCGCAACCAGTGCGGCCAGTGCTACCTTGGAAGCGTCGGTTGCGTGGGCAAACATGGACTCTCCGTACACGGCTTGCCCCAGTGCCACGCAATACAAGCCCCCTACCAATTGGTCGTTGACCCATGTTTCTACGCTGTGCGCCAGGCCCTGTGCATGCAAGTCGCAGTAGGCGTCCATGATCTCGGGCACGATCCAGGTGCCGTTTTGCCCTGCGCGTGGCGTGTTGGCGCAGTGGGTAATAACTTGCCGAAAGCTGGTGTCAATGCGCACTTCATAGCCTGGCATGCGAATGAACTTGCGCACGGTTTTGCGCAACGAGGGGTGTAGGCGAAAGTCGCTGGTCTTGAGCACCATGCGTGGATCGGGGGACCACCATAAATTGGGCTGCCCGGGGCTGAACCACGGAAAGATACCGCGCCGGTAGGCTGCTTGCAAATGTGCAGCATCCAAGACGCCGCCAGCCGCCAGCAAGCCGGGCATGGGTGAGTCTTCACCCCAGGCCAGGGCTACAGGGGGGAAATCGTCATCAGCCTCAAGCCAAATCAATGGTGGTTCTTGCATTTTTGCTATCAAAAATATAAGTTTGTACTTGCTTACAGTGCGTCATCAATCGGCTGAGGTCGTGTGGAAGGGGCACTCCTACATCCAACACTGTCCTATGGGGACAAATGGCGTGATGGATCATGGCTATGGTTACACCAGTGTCTTCGGAGGCATTATGTGATGCGGCTCCGGCAGATGCGGATGAAGGAGGTTGAATCATGTTCTCTATGAGCCTTTTTGGCGCAGAACCACGCTACATCCGCCGTGCGCGTGCCTATTTGCAAGAAGCACGCATGGCGATGCTGGAGCATTCGATTGCGGCAGAGCACTACCAAGCTTCCGCAGACATGTATGCAGAGCGTGCGCGTCGCCTTGAAGAAGAAATTGCGCTGTGGGAAGCGCAAAAAAATGGGGTGGAAGTGATGGAGCCTGTGCACGATGCTCCTGCGGTCAAGCATGCTGAGCACCATGGGCGTCTGGAGTCTTCGCGCAAGCACGCGCTGCCCAAAGAAAAGTCTTCCGTAGGGATTGTTCGGGCCGCCTGATGCGTGCCTGATTGCTGTGAGCAAGAAAAAAGCCAAGCATTGCAAAATGCTTGGCTTTTTATGTGGCTCCCCGACCTGGGCTCGAACCAGGGACCTGCGGATTAACAGTCCGTCGCTCTACCGACTGAGCTATCAGGGAACATTTCGGTATTGCCTTGTTTTTTGAAATTGCAAGGCGACAATTTTGGCTCCCCGACCTGGGCTCGAACCAGGGACCTGCGGATTAACAGTCCGTCGCTCTACCGACTGAGCTATCAGGGAATATTTCGGTATTGCCTTGTTT
>JAFAGF010000242.1 GCA_023422975.1 Pseudomonadota bacterium | reverse complement strand
TTGGTAGATACCTCGGGGGCAAGCGGTACGTTCATCGTTACACAGACTGAAGCACAGAAATTTACGGTGACACAGGCAGGCGGTGTTTCTTTTGGTTTTACGGCTGCGCTCACAAACCTGAATTCGGGAGATACATTTAAATGGAATTTGCTCAAATTCGACAATTCCACGAGCAGCTGGATTGTTGTGGAGTCTGGTAACCAGGCGGACACCCGAACGGGTATTCAAGGTGCTGGTGATTACCGCTTCTCGTTTGAGCTGTACGACAGCGGTGTGGGGTCAGGAAACTTCGGGGTAGCGATCGACGATATTCGGACGTACACCACAACGCCAACAGGACAAGCGCAAGTGGTACTGAATCCCAATGACCTTTCCACCGCTCTGATCAGTGGCAGTACGCTGAATACCCCAGCACCTGTTGGTAACGATACGCTGGACGGCGGAGATGGCAATGACATTCTGTTTGGTGATGTCATCAATACCGATGCCTTGAACTGGAGTGGTCGTGCCAGCTTCCCTGCTGGCTCTGGAGTGGATGCACTGCGAGACTTTTTGAAAGTCACGATGTATGCAGGCGTTGCACCTACAGATGCTCAGATTCATGAGTACATCAGGCAAAACCATGCAACATTTGACGTGCTAGGTGACACCCGAGGTGGGTCCGATACCTTGAAGGGCGGTGCAGGCAATGACATCCTTTATGGCCAGGGTGGCAACGACACGCTGGAGGGTGGGGATGGCAATGACATCTTGTATGGCGGTGTTGGAAATGACAGCCTGCAAGGCGGTAAAGGCAATGACACGCTGATAGGTGGAGCAGGTGATGACATTTTCTTGTGGAAAGCAGGAGATGCAGGCACAGGTACACCCGCACTAGATGTCGTCAAAGACTTTGGTCAAGGTGGGGCTGACCCCCGAGGCGCGGATGTACTCGATTTGCGAGACTTGTTGCAAAACGAAGCAGGAGCAGACCTGACCCATTTCCTGCATTTCAGCACCGAACCAGGAACGGGTGGACTGACCAGTACCGTGATTAAGGTGTCCTCTACCGGAGAGCTTGGCCCAAACGGCATTGGTTTTGATCAGCAAATCACGCTGGAGAACGTGAATTTGGTGAATACGGCAGACCAGACACAGCTGATTAACGACTTGATCCAACAAGGTAAGCTGCGTGTAGATCAATAACGCCCACCAGGGCTTGGAGAAGCAGGTGACAGACCCGCTGCAGCAGGCGGGTCTGTCGCTAGATTGAGTGGTTCATGCAGCAGCTTCATCACACTTCGTCGACATCTTTGACAGTGAGCCGCCGGATGCTGCTTGCGGGCATGTCGATTGTTGCGGTTGTCCCTTGGGCTGGTGCTTGGAATGCGGCAAGTCTGCAAACCACCATAGAGCGGCGTTTTGGTCAACCAGGGCTGCAACGGTTGCAGGCATGGATGCAGCTGTTGCAATCGCAGCAAGGGCAAAACACTCCCCAGCAATTGGTCGCCATCAATGATTTCTGGAATGTGAGTGTTCTGGCAGGGGTGGATCAGAACATCTGGCATGAAGCCGACTACTGGGCAACGCCGCTGGAGACACTGGGTAAAGGCAGTGGCGACTGCGAGGATTTCGTCATCGGCAAGTACTTCTCTTTGATTCGGCTGGGTGTTCCGGCGCGGCAGATGCGTTTGATTTATGTGCGTGCGCGTGTTGGTGGTGTAGGAAGTACGCAGAGCATTGCGCACATGGTGCTTGGTTTTTATGCGACGCCGCAGGCGGATCCCTTGGTGCTGGATAACTTGGTGGCTGGCATTCAAAAGGCCAGCCAGCGGACAGACCTGACGCCTGTTTTTAGTTTTGATGCGGAGGCGGTCTATGTCAATGGTGCGCGTTCGACCTCTTCCGAACGTATCAATCGTTGGCAAAACCTGTTGGTGCGGATGCGCCAAGAAGGGTTTGATATATGAAGATGAAGTCCATGTCTTTGTTGCGCAAACTGTTGCTCAGCCTGTCGGCTGCTTTGTTGGTGATTTTGGTGGGGACGCTGGCCTTGAATTTAGGCAGTGCGCGCAGCTATTTGAGTGAGCAGTTGCAGAGCCAAAGTGAGAATGCGGTAACTGCATTGGCATTGTCTTTGTCCCAGCCTGCGAGCCAAGAGCCAGCAACGCAGGAACTACTCATGTCCGCGCTGTTTGATACGGGGCAGTTTGAGTCGGTGCGTATGGTTTCGCCGGATGGTGCGCTGCTGTTTGAACGCAAGCAAACGGCATCGCGGCAGAATGCGCGGGTGCCGCAATGGTTTCAGCATCTCATGCCTTTGCCACAGGCCCATTCGGAGCGTACGGTCAGCAGCGGCTGGAACCAGTTGGGGCGGGTGTCGGTGACGGTGGATAACCAGGTGGCTCAGCAAGCACTGTGGCACAGCAGCTTGAAAATGACGGCGCTGTTTGTCGCTGCGGGATTGGCCTGGGCCTTTTTTGTAGGGCTGCTGCTGCGTTGGTTCCGGCGTGTGCTGAAAGACTCGGTGGAGAGCGAAGTGATGCGCATTGGGGTGGATGCAACCGATGAGCCCACCCAGCAAATGGATGTGCCTGAGCTGGCAGCCGTCGCAACGGCCATTCACGATGCACGCTCACGTGTGCATAAAGCAGAACAAGCGCAACGTGATCGCATAGATAGCCTGGAGCTGGAGACCAATTGCGACGCCATCACACAATTGCCCAACCGCAAGTATTTTTTGAATGAACTGAAAAAAGCTTTGCAACTGGGTGGTGCAACGCATGGTCATGTGTTGCTGATGCGATTGCGTGACCTGCAGGCGCTGAACAGCACCCACCCGCGGGAGCAAGTGGATGACTGGTTGCGCGGGATTGCGCTGCAGTTGCGTGAACAGTTGCGTGCACGCGGGATGCCACAGGTGCAAATCGCGCGCTTGAATGGCAGCGACTTTGCCGTGTTACTTCCCCAAATGACGAGCATGTCCGTGATGCAGGAAGTGCAGCAATTGCGTCAGTTGCTGCAGTCATTGGGTTTGCGTCTGGAGGGAGGGCAATGGTCGCGCAATGCTTTTGCGCTCACGGCCTATGCGGATGGCGACGAAATGGGGGATGTGCTGTCGCGGCTGGATCAGAGCCTGATGCAGGCAGAAAGCGCAGGGCATGGCGAAGTGGAATATGCCGAACCCAGCGTAGCGGGTCATACCATCCACCAGCCTGGGGAAGGCCAGTGGCAAGCAACGTTGGGCCAGGCGTTGCAGCACGCAGAGCAGTTGAGCTTGGCAGTGCGTGCAGTGACCTATGCTTCGCTGGTGGATACGCAGGTGCTGCATGAAGCGGGGCTGGAGTTGCATGATGCCAGCGGGAAAACGCTGGGAGCCGCCTTGTTTTTGCCCGCAGCAGTGCGTTTGGGCCTGTCGGCGGAATATGACCTGAAAGCCGTGCAGCTGGGGCTGCAGTGGCTGGCATTGCAACCACAAAACCACCTGGTGGTGCGTATTTCCCAGCCATCGCTGGAGCATGAAGATTTTCTGGAACGGCTCAAAGGCCAATTGCTGGCGAAAGGGTGGTGCGATGTGTTGCCCCAGCTGACCTTGGAATTGGATGCGTTCGCGCTGGAAGCTGCGCCGCTCAAGGCATTGCTCTTTTGCGAGATGGTGACCCAGGCAGGCGCTGGCGTGGGGGTACGCCGTCTGGATCAGGCGCTCACAGCGCTGGTGCAACTGCCTAAGTTACCGCTGCAGTACGTGAAACTGGGCGGTTTTTTTGCGGAGCAGGCCATGACGAATATGGGGGTGCGCCATTTGCTGGAAGCGATGATTGGGACGGCGCAGGCGCAAAGTGCCAGCGTGCTGGTGACCGATGCAGTGCCCTCACACGCTGCAGACTGGCTGCGCGTCAAGGGCGCGAGTTTATTGGTGGCGGGTGTATAAAAAGATAGCTGCTGGCGTATGTAGATAAAGCATTTCAAGGTGATTAGTGCCTGAAATGCTTTGTGGGCAAGCGCTGGCTGCTATTGCATAAAAAAACGCCGATGGCGCAAGGCACATCGGCGGTCAAAAAGGAGGAGATTCAACGACGGCCTGCAGGCCGCCGGTCGGGCGCTTAAACCTCGGCGCCAGACTCTTTCACCACCTTGCCCCACTTGGCAGCTTCCGACTTGATGAAAGCGTCAAACTGGGCGGGTGTTTCGATGACCACTTCACCACCTTGGTCAGCAATCTTCTTGGCCACGGCAGGGTCCTTGAGCACCTTGGTCAGGCTGGCGTGCAGCTTGTCCAGGATGGGCTGTGGCGTGCCAGCCACCGACCACAGGCCAAACCACGATGTGGCTTCATAACCGGGTACGCCGGCTTCGGCGATGGTGGGGACGTTGGGCAGCTCGGGCGAGCGCTTGGCCGTGGTCACGGCAATGGGGATCAGCTTGCCAGAACGCACGTGCTGAATGGCCGAAGGCATGTTGTCAAACATGACGGCGATCTGGTTGCCCAGCAGGTCAGAGATCGCAGGTGCGCTGCCCTTGTAAGGTACGTGGGTCAGTTCCACACCGGTCATGCTCTGGAACAGAGCGCCCGACACGTGGGGCGATGCACCCGAGCCAGGGGAGCCGAAAGTGATGTCGTTGGGGTGCTTCTTGCCGTACTCGATCATTTCCTTGACGGTCTTGTACGGACGGCTGGGGTGCACCACCAGCAAGTTGGGCACATTGGCCACGCGGCTCAGCGGGGTGAAGTCCTTGATAGGGTCGTAAGGCAGCTTTTTGTACAGCGCTTGGTTGATGGCGTGGGTGCCCACGGTGCCCATGAACAGGGTGTAGCCGTCGGCCTTGGCACGTGCAGCTTGCTGCGCGCCGATGTTGCCGCCTGCGCCGGGCTTGTTCTCGATGATGATGGTTTGACCCAGATCCTGGCCCAGTGCCTGGCCGACGATGCGTGCCAGGATGTCAGTGGTGCCGCCCGCAGAGAAGGGCACGACCATGGTCAGTGGCTTGTTGGGGTAGCCGTCTTGGGCCACGGCTGCGCCCATGCCCGTCGCCAGCAGCGCAGCGGCTGCCAGTGTTTTGATACCAGTGCGGCGCGTGAATGTCTTGAGAGTCAACATCAACGTCTCCTTAAGAATAGATGTTTGGTGGTGAAGCCACACCCGTGCACACCCAGTGGGCATGCGTTTGAAAGTCCGGGGTGTGTTGGTGGCCGTGCATGCGTGGCGCGGTCATCCGAAACAGCGAGGTGCGTAGCAGCTGTGACTGCTACGCATCGGGAGCAAAGTTATTCAGACCTTTTCCAAGATCACGGCAATGCCTTGGCCCACGCCAATGCACATGGTGCACAGCGCATAGCGGCCACCCAGCGTGTGCAACTGGTTCACGGCGGTGGTGGCCAAACGTGCACCTGAGGCACCCAAGGGGTGGCCCAAGGCGATCGCGCCGCCCCATTGGTTGACACGGGCGTCGTCATCGGCAATACCCAAATCACGCAGCACGGCCAAGCCTTGTGCGGCAAAGGCTTCGTTCAGCTCAATCACGTCCATCTGGTCCAGCGTCAGGCCGGTCTGGGCCAGCACCTTACGCACGGCGGGTGCGGGGCCAAAGCCCATGATGCGGGGGGCCAAGCCAGCAGTGGCCATGCCCACCACACGGGCGCGGGGCACCAGGCTGTATTGCTGGGCTGCTTCGGCATTGGCCAGCAGCAGGGCGCAAGCGCCATCGTTCACGCCCGAGGCGTTACCGGCGGTCACGGTGCCGTCAGGGCGCACCACGCCTTTAAGCTTGGCCAACGATTCGATGGTGGTGGCACGGGGGTGCTCGTCTTGGCTCACCACAATGGCATCGCCCTTTTTCTGGGGAATGCTCACGTTGACGATTTCACGTGCCAAGTGGCCAGCGGCAATCGCGGCAGCAGCCTTTTGCTGCGAGGCCAGCGCCATGCGGTCTTGGGCTTCGCGCTCGATCTTGAAGTCGTCGGCCACGTTTTCGGCCGTTTCTGGCATGGAATCCACACCGTACTGGGCCTTCATCAGCTTGTTGACAAAGCGCCAGCCGATGGTGGTGTCGTACACGGCGTTGTTGCGGCTGAAGGCGGATTCGGCCTTGGGCATGACAAACGGCGCGCGGCTCATCGATTCCACACCGCCGGCAATCATCAGGCGCGCTTCGCCGGACTTGATGGCGCGAGCGGCAGAGCCGACAGCGTCCAGGCCCGAGCCGCACAGGCGGTTGATGGTGGCACCGGGCACCTCGATGGGCAGACCGGCCAGCAGCGCGGCCATGCGGGCCACGTTGCGGTTGTCTTCACCGGCCTGGTTGGCGCAGCCATACAGCACGTCGTCCACGGCTTTCCAGTCCACGCCGGGGTTGCGTTCCATCAGCGCCTTGATGGGCAGTGCGCCCAAGTCGTCCGCGCGCACGCTGGACAAGGCGCCGCCGTAACGGCCAAAGGGTGTGCGGATGGCGTCGCAGATGAAAGCTTCGGGTGCAGTGCTCATGGGGTGTCTCCAGATCACGGTGGGCGTTTGCCCTGTTTTTAAAAAGAGGAGCTGCCAGCGATTGTCTGATAAGCGCTAGAGCCATATTTCATTGATATTTCTTCAGGCCGTAGCTGCAGCGGCAATCGGAAGGCCCACCATGCATTCCAGCTCCGCGTGGCTTAGGCCGTCCACGATGTCGATCAGGCGCAGGCCGCTGGGGGTGCATTCCAGCGTGCACAGCTCGGTGTAGATGCGTTTGACGCAGTCCAAGCCGGTCAGCGGGTAGCTGCACTTTTCGACGACCTTGCATTCGCCGGTCTTGGTCATCAAATCCATCATCACCCAGGTGCTCTTGGCACCTACGGCCAGATCCATCGCACCGCCCACGGCGGGAATGGCGCCGGGCTCACCGGTGCTCCAGTTGGCCAGATCACCCGTGGCCGACACCTGGAAAGCACCCAGCACGCAGATGTCCAAGTGGCCGCCGCGCATCATGGCGAAGCTGTCGGCGTGGTGGAAATAGCTGCCACCGGGCAGCAGCGTGACAGGCTGCTTGCCGGCGTTGGTCAGGTCATAGTCTTCCTGGCCGGCTTCGGGGGCGGGGCCCATGCCGAGGATGCCGTTTTCCGACTGCAACACGATTTCGCGGTCGGCGGGAATGTGGTTGGCCACCTTGGTGGGCATGCCAATACCGAGGTTCACATAGGAACCATCGGGAATGTCTTGGGCAATGCGTTGTGCCAGTTCGTCTTTGGTACGCTTTTGATAGCTGCTCACGCTTATTACTCCTGCGCTTTAACTGTTTTTAGGCAGATTTCTTAAAGCCGCCAGCTTGCGTGGCAACACGTTCAATCGGCACCACCTTGCTCACGTAGATGCCGGGGGTGACGATGGCTTCGGGGTCCAGGGCACCCAGTTCCACCACTTCGTGCACGGTGGCGATGGTGAACTTGGCGGCGGTCGCCATCACGGGGCCAAAGTTGCGGGCCGACATGCGGTAGGTAAGGTTGCCCCAGCGGTCACCTTGCTCGGCCTTGATCAGGGCCACATCGCCGTAGATGGGGTACTCCAGCACGTAGTGCTTGCCGTTGATGGTGCGGGTTTCTTTGCCGTCCGCCAGTTCGGTGCCGTAGGCCGTGGGGCAAAAGAACGCGCCAATGCCCGCACCGGCAGCGCGCATGCGCTCGGCCAGATTGCCTTGGGGTACCAATTCGAGTTCGATCTTGCCGCTGCGGTACAGCTCGTCGAAGACCCAGCTGTCGACCTGACGGGGGAAGCTGCAAATGATCTTGCGCACCTGACCGCTTTTGAGCAGGGCCGCCAAGCCGCTGTCGCCATTGCCGGCGTTGTTGTTGACAATGGTCAGGTCGCGCGCGCCGTGGGCGATCAGGCCGTCAATCAGTTCTACCGGATTACCGGAAGTGCCAAAGCCACCGATGAGTACGGTGGCGCCGTCTTGAATACCGGACAAGGCTTGTGCAACCGTGTCGGTGATTTTGTTGATCATGCGTTTGCTTTCCTGCGGGACTTGTTGCAAAGCAAAAGGCTTTGCTAAAATGTTCGCTATAAGAACAAATGTTCGCTGAAAGAATTATATGAACGTGATTTCTAAAAAATCGGCTGTAGAAACCACATCAGGGAAAACACCGAGCATTGAAAAAGAGGGGCTGCCATCGGCAGAAAACAAGCCCGGTGACAGCTATGTGCAGTCATTCGCGCGCGGGTTGGAGGTGATTCGCTCGTTCAGTGCAGACACGCCATCGCAAACGCTCAGCGAGGTGGCCAGCCACACCGGCCTGACCCGCGCGGGGGCGCGGCGCATTTTGCTGACGCTGCAAACGCTGGGCTATGTGGAGAGCGATGGCAAATACTTTGCGCTGACGCCGCGCATTCTGGATTTGGGCTTTGCCTACCTCAGCTCGCAACCGCTGTGGAATCTGGCCACGCCGCTGATGGAAACACTGGCCGAGTCGGTGCAGGAGTCGTGCTCTGCGGGGGTGCTCGATGGTCTGGAGATTGTGTACGTCGCACGCGTGCACACCCACAAAATCATGAGCACCAACTTGGGTGTGGGCTCACGTTTGCCGGCGTTTTGGACATCCATGGGTCGGGTGCTGCTGGCCGGGTTGTCGGCAGAGAAGCTGCAGGCGCTGATGGCGATCCGCCCCCGTGAGGCGTACACCCGCTATACCTTGGTGGAGGACGAGGCGCTGCTGCAAGCGATTGCGCAGGTGCGCAGCCAGGGCTGGGCGCTGATCAACCAAGAGCTGGAAGAGGGTTTGATCTCGGTGGCGGCACCCCTGCTGAACGCGCAAGGGCAGGTGGTGGCTGCGATCAATGTCTCGGGGCAGGCCAACCGCACCAATGCGCAAGAGATGCAGGCGCGCATTGTGCCGCCGCTGTTGCGCACGGCGCAGGGGGTGTCGCAGTTGCTGCGCACAGCACGCCGATAATTGCGTATCCAGTTCCCTCGAACCTGCCCCTATGGCCCGACTTCCCCGCTTGACCATTCCTGGCCAGCCGCACTATGTGGTGCAGCGAGGCAACAACTTGCAAGCCATTTTTGTGGACGGGCAGGACTACGCCAGCATGAAAGATTTGCTGCGCGAAATGGGGCGGCGCTTTGGCGTGGAGATGCACGCGTTTATCTTGCTGCCCAATCAGCTGCATCTGCTGCTGACGCCGCAAACCGCGCAGAGCCTGCCGCAGTTCATGCAGTCGGTCGGGCGTACGTATGTGCGCACTTTCAACAATCGGCATGGCCGCAGCGGCACCCTGTGGGAAGGGCGTTACCGCGCCACGGTGCTGGAAGCACAGGCTTGGCTGTTGCCAGCCATGGTGGTGCTGGAACACCAGGCCGTTGCACAAGGGCTGGCGGGGCGTGCCGTGGATTACGGCTGGAGCAGCGCGCGCCACAACGC
>JAFAGF010000142.1 GCA_023422975.1 Pseudomonadota bacterium | reverse complement strand
TGAAGGCTGAAAAGCCCGATCTGGCGGCCGTGCCCGCACAGGTGATGCAAGTCTGGTACCTGGGCATTGCTGGAAGCGGTGCTCACACGCGTGTGGTGGCCTATGAGTTTGCGCTGAATGCGCAGACTGTCAGCGACAAGCTCAAGCCCCCGACCTATTCCTATGGCGTGTATGGCAGCTGGACGGCCAACCCCACCAAGTTCAACTTGCAGCGTATTCCTGTGCCGGCGTGAGCTGTGCACGCAATGAATCCCGCGAACAAGCAAACAAGCGTCTTCAACCAAAAAACATAAAAACAACTTCTTAGGAAGCACCATCCCCATGGCTGATTCTCACAAACTCTCTGCTGACTACGTCATCGTCGGCGCCGGCATCATCGGCGCCATGCTGGCGGCCAAGTTGGCCAAAACTGGCGCTTCGGTGCTGATGCTCGAAGTTGGTGCCAACGTTACGCGCGGCGAAATTGTCGGGCGTTTTCGCAACTCGCCCCGCCGCAGTGACTGGATGTCGCCGTACCCTTCGCTGGACACGGCGCCGCACCCCATCTACCAACCAGAAGACAACCACCACCTGGTACAGGCCGGTCCGTACCCTTACAAGGCCGAATACATTCGCCAAGTAGGCGGCACCAGCTGGCACTGGGCGGCACATGCATGGCGCAACGTGCCCAATGACTTCAAGATCAAAAGCCTGTACGGCGTCGGTGTGGACTGGCCGTTTGACTACGACGATCTGGAGCCCTACTACCAGGAAGCCGAAGAAATCATGGGTGTGGGCGGCTCGCCCCACACCGGCTCGCCCCGCAGCAAGCCCTTTCCCATGGGCGAAGTGGCCATGCCTTACGCTATGAAGCGTGCGCAAGAGCGCTTGGCCAGCGCGTTTGAAGTGGTGGGTAACACCGTGGCGCGCAACAGCCGCAGCTTTGATGGCCGTCCCCCTTGCTGCGGTAACAACAGCTGCCAGCCCATTTGCCCCATTGATGCGCAATACCACGGCGGCATTGCCGTGCAGCAGGCCTTGGCAACTGGCGTGAAGATGCAAACCCGTGCCAATGTCTTCCAGTTGGAGCACGATGCGCAAGGCCGCATCATTGCTGCCAACTACTATGACCCCGACAAGAACGTGCACCGCGTGACGGGCAAGACGTTTATCGTCGCCTCCAACGGTATTGAGTCGCCCCGCTTGTTGCTGCTGTCCAAGAGCGAGAAGTTCAAGAACGGCATTGCCAACGACAACGACATGGTGGGCCGCCACCTGATGGACCACCCCAGCACCTCGCTGACCTTTGATGCCGATGAAGACGTGTGGCTGGGCCGTGGCCCGCAAAGCCCCGTCTCCATCAACGCCATGCGCGATGGTGCATTCCGCAGCGAGTATTCGCCTTACCGCCTGGACTTCACCAACATCTCGCGCGTGGATGGTGCTACCACCGGTTTGCTCAAGGCCGGTATCTACGGCAAGGAATTTGCCGAAAAACTGCGTCACGCCGCTGCCCGCGAAATGAACGTGAAAAGCGTGCTGGAAGTGCTGCCCGATCCAGAGCGCCGCATTGACCTGGCCGATGAGAAAGACGCCATGGGCCTGCAAAAACCGCGTGCCCACTACAGCATTGATGACTACACCTTCAAGGGCCACAAGCGCGCGCAAAAAGACTTTGCCAAGATTGCCGAGCTGATGGGCGGCAGCAACCTGCGCTACACCAAGGACGATAACTTCGCCAACAACCAGCACATCTGCGGCACGCTCAGCATGGGCGCAGATCGCAAGATTTCGGTGTGCGATGAGTTTGGCCGCGCGTGGGACCACGAGAACCTGTACTTCGCCTCGACGGGCGTGTTGCCCACTTCGTCGACCTGCAATTCCACCCTCAACGGGATTGCCGTGGCGCTGCGCACAGGTGCACACCTGATCGCGGAAAACGGTGGCGCTGCCATGCTGCCCCGCAGCAATACGCTGGCCGGCTTCAAGCCCCTGCAACCACTTTGGAAGCCCGTGGCTTAAGGCGGAGGACTTACATCATGATGAAAACTTTCCTGAAAGCCTGCGTGCTGGCCTCTGCAGTACTGGCATTGGCGCCTGCTTTGGCGGCAGACAACGCAGAAATCGAACGTGGCCGCTACCTGGCCACAGCGGGTGACTGTATTGCCTGCCACACCGCACCAGGCGGCAAGTCGATGGCGGGTGGCTTGGCGCTGGCCAGCCCCTTGGGTTCGATCTATTCGACCAACATTACACCGTCGAAAACCCACGGTATTGGCAACTACACGCTGGAGCAGTTCACCGATGCACTGCGCCACGGCAAGCGCGCGGACGGGGCCAACCTGTACCCCGCCATGCCGTACACCGCGTACGCCAAGACCACGGACGAAGACATCGCTGCCATGTACGCCTACTTTATGCAGGGCGTAGAGGCGGTGGATGCGGCACCTGCCCACACCACGGCTTTGCCATTCCCGTTCAACATCCGCGCTTCGCTGGGTGTGTGGAATGCCATCTTCCACGATGCCACGCCTTACAAGGCCGATGCTTCGCAAACCCCAGAGTGGAACCGCGGCGCTTATCTGTCTCAGGGCTTGGCACACTGCACCACTTGCCACACGCCACGCACTTCGTTGATGGCGGAAGACAGCAAGCGCAGCTTAGGTGGTGGTGAAGTAGGGGGCTGGCATGCGCCCAACATCACGTCGGATGCCAAGAGCGGTATTGGCAACTGGTCGGTGGACGACTTGGTGCTGTACATGAGCGGCCAGCCTGTGCCCGGCAAGGGCCCGGCAGCAGGCCCCATGGCAGAAGCGATTGACCACAGCTTGAAGCACCTGACCCCCGCAGACTTGAAAGCGATTGCGGTCTACGTGAAGTCGGTACCTGTAGTGAGCGACAGCAGCGTCAAGCAAGGCGCTGACCAGTTCGGCAAGCCGGTGGATGATTTGGACAGCATCCGTGGCACGGCTTTGCCCCAAGATTACGACGCCATGACCGGCGCGCAAATCTATGACGGCTACTGTGCCAGCTGCCACCAGGCACAAGGCCAAGGCAGTGACGGTGACGGCTTGCCCGCATTGTTCCACAACACCTCGCTGGGCCACGCCAATAGCAACAACTTGGTGAATGTGGTGCTGCACGGTATCCACCGTGTGGGTACAGACTCGGTCATGCCCGGTTTTGCCCATGAGTTGAGTGACAAGCAAGTCACCGCTTTGAGCAACTACCTGTTGACCAGCTACGGCAACCCCGAAGCCAAGGTGACTGAGCGCCAAGTGGCCCAGTTGCGTGACCCTGCTACGGCTGGTGCAGACAACAC
>JAFAGF010000080.1 GCA_023422975.1 Pseudomonadota bacterium | reverse complement strand
GCGCATGACGGCATCGTGCACATTCAGCGCAATCAGGCGGCTTTTGAAAGAGCCAAACTGCGCTTGCACCTGCGACACCCAGTTGGGAAAGAAGGTAAAGGCCAGCGTGTGCGGCACGGCAAAACCGACCATGCCTTTGTCACTGCTGGAGTGGGCGCGGAGCATGGAGCGCGTGCTTTGCAGCGACTGCAACATCTCCAGCGCTTGGTCGTACATGGTCTTCCCTGCCGACGTCAGGCGCGTTGGGTAAGAGCTGCGATCGACCAAATCGGTACCAGCCCACGCCTCTAGCGCCTGAATACGGCGCGAGAACGCAGGTTGTGTCACATGGCGCAGTTGAGCGGAGCGGCTGAAGCTGCGCGTTTCAGCCAGACTTACAAAGTCTTCAAGCCATTTTGTTTCCATAGCCGAGATTATCGCCTTGCCGGAATCTGACGCCTCAGTAGGTTCCGCATAGTCAATAGAAAAGAAAGCTCCAATAATGGTGCTTGAGCCTGCACACCCATCCGTGCGCAAGCGCAGCGTCCGGCTGGCGTGCACAACACAGCCTGTTCCGGAATCGCACTAGCGTCCTGTATTGCTTCTGTTTTCGATTCCGCGACATGTCTGACCCTACCCCCAGCCCGGCTTCCAAGGCCGAAGGCTCTGATGAGCCACGTTCTTTGCGCATTGAAGATTGGCTTACCGTCATCATCATGGCGCTGTTGGCCCTGATTACGTTCACCAATGTCCTGGTGCGCTATTTCACGGACGCATCTTTCGCGTGGACGGAAGAAATCTCCATCTTCCTGATGATTTTGCTGGCCATGGTGGCTGGCAGCGCTGCCGTGGCGCGCGACCAGCACATCCGCATTGAATTTCTCACCAGCGGTGGCTCTGCCGCACGAAAAAAGGCGCTAGCGCGCTTAGGCTCTGCATCGGTAGCTCTTCTTTTTACATTGATTGCTGTCTTGAGCGCCCGTGTGGTCTGGGACGACTGGCGCTACGAAGAAACCTCCCCCGGCATTGGCGTGCCGCAGTGGTGGTATTCCATCTGGCTACCAGTGTGTTCACTGGCCATCACCGCACGCGCCATCGGGCTGTTTGTACGTCAAGGCCGCAGCACGTTTGAAGACACACCCACCACCACAGCCCCTCACGAGCAGGAGGCGCCATGATCGTCACGTTGCTGTTTGTCGCCTTTTTGGCGTTGATGTTTCTGGGCGTTCCCATCGGTGCCGCGCTGGGCCTGGCTGGTGCCGCCTGCATTGCACTGGCCAATGCCGATGTGCAGTGGTTCGGTCTGCTGGCGGTACCGCAAAACTTTTACGCCGGACTTGGCAAGTACCCACTGCTAGCCATTCCCATGTTTGTGCTGGTGGGCTCCATCTTTGACCGCTCGGGCGTTGCCGCGCGGCTGGTGAATTTTGCCGTGGCCATCGTGGGCCGTGGCCCCGGCATGCTGCCGCTGGTGGCCATATGCGTGGCCATGTTCATGGGTGGCATTTCAGGCTCCGGCCCTGCCACCGCCGCCGCAGTGGGTGGTGTGATGATTGCCGCTATGGCCCGTGCGGGCTACCCTGCCGCCTTTTCCGCCAGTGTGGTGGCCGGTGCGGCTGCCACCGACATTCTGATTCCACCTTCGGTGGCCTTCATTGTGTATTCGGTGCTGGTGCCCGGCGCTTCCGTACCCGCGCTGTTTGCAGCAGGTATGTTCCCCGGCGTGCTGGCGGGCTTGGCCCTCATCATCCCTGCAGTGTGGCTGGCCCGCCGCCACAAGATGGGGCAGCTCGAATCCAGCCTGCCGCGCCCGCCGTTTTGGCGAAGCCTCAAAGAAGCTGCCTGGGGCCTGGCGGCACCGGTACTGATTTTGGGTGGTATGCGCCTAGGCTGGTTCACCCCAACCGAAGCCGCCGTGGTGGCTGTGTTCTATGGCCTGTTTGTCGGCATGGTGGTGCACCGCACCATCAAAGTGCGTGACCTGTTCACCATCTTCCGTGAGGCGGGCGAACTGTCGGCCGTGATTTTGCTGGTGGTGTCACTGGCCGGCATTTTTGCCTTCTCGCTGTCTACGCTGGGAGTGATTGATCCCATCACCAATGCCATTGTGCAGTCAGGCCTCGGTGAAACCGGCGTACTCGCACTGCTGATTGTGCTGCTGCTGGTGCTGGGTATGTTCCTGGACGGTATCTCCATCCTGCTGATTTTTGTGCCGCTGATGGCACCACTCATGCTGCATTACCAGTGGGATGTGGTGTGGTTTGGCGTGGTGCTGGTGCTGACCGTGGCCGTGGGTCAGTTCACCCCACCGATGGCCGTCAACCTGATGGTGGCCAGCAAGATTGCGCGCGTGCGCATGGAGCACACCACCCGCTGGGTGATCTGGCTGGTGCTAGCCATGTGCGTGGCCATGCTGCTGGTGGTGCTGTTCCCGCAAATTGCGCTATGGCTGCCCCAGCGTCTGGGTTACTGACCGTGACCGTGTTTTTCTGTGACGAACTACAACTGAAGGAGACAACCTCATGAAACTGCGTACCTTTTTGACCGCCTCTGCCGCCGCAGCCACCTTGCTCACGCTGGGCCTGCCTGCGGCCCATGCCCAAGCCAAGTACAAGAGCGAATACCGCCTGTCCATCGTGCTGGGCACGGCCTTCCCCTGGGGCAAGGGCGCAGAAATCTGGGCCGACAAAGTGCGCGAACGCACCGCAGGCCGTATCAACATCAAGCTCTACCCCGGCACGTCGCTGGTACAAGGCGACCAAACCCGTGAATTCAGCGCCATTCGCCAGGGCGTGATCGACATGGCCGTGGGCTCCACCATCAACTGGTCGCCCCAGGTGAAAGCGCTGAACCTGTTCTCGCTGCCCTTCCTGTTCCCCGACTATGCGGCCGTGGACGCCGTGGTCCAGGGCCAGGTGGGCCAGGAAATCTTCAAAACCATCGACAAAGCCGGTGTGCTGCCGCTGGCCTGGGGTGAGAACGGCTACCGCGAAATCTCCAACTCCAAGAAAGCCATCACCAAGCCTGAAGACCTCAAGGGTCTGAAGATCCGCGTGGTCGGCTCGCCCCTGTTCCTGGACACCTTCACTGCCTTAGGCGCCAACCCCACGCAGATGAGCTGGGCCGATGCCCAGCCCGCCATGTCCAGCGGCGCAGTGGACGGCCAGGAGAACCCCATCCCCGTGTACATGGCTGCCAAGCTCAACACCGTGGGGCAGAAGCACCTGACGCTGTGGGGCTACATGAACGATCCGCTGATCTTCGTGGTGAACAAGGATGTCTGGGCCAGCTGGACACCGGCCGACCAGGCCATCGTCAAACAAGCCGCACTGGACGCCGCCAAGGAGCAAATTGCCATCTCGCGCAAAGGCACTATCGAAGCCGACAAGCCGCTGGTCAAAGAGTTGGGGGCCTTGGGTGTGGAAGTGACCGACCTGAACGCCGCCCAGCGCAAGGTCTTTGCCGATGCCACCAAGAGCGTCTACACCAAGTGGAAGCCACAAATCGGCACCAACTTGGTGGACATGGCGGAAAAAGCGATTGCCGAGCGCAAGAAATAATGCGGCCTAGACCCTCTCCTCACCGAGAGATGGGCCATCTGCAGCAGGAGCCTTCGGGCTCCTTTTTTTCGCCCCAGCGCACCGCCAGTACAGCAGCACAGTTGCCCGCAACTGCCGCCATGCCAAGCCGGTGTACACCGATCAGCGGATCGACCGACGGTGTGACCAGCGCTTCCTCCACCCAGTGACTGCAAAAAAAACACTAGCTACCGACGCAGCATCCATCAGCGATTGCGGCTGTTTTCACTAAAAACCCATAAAACCCTAGCATCAGACAACATTTCCACACAAACAAGGGTATTTACCTATACCCACTACAGTCTGTATCTCTTTCGCGGATGACTCTGGTACTTGTAGTGGCAGCTCTCCGGGCTTTGGTATCGCAGTGCGCGCCCACGCAATGCACTGCGTGTTTTGTACGTTGGAGAGTTTTCATGTCTGCCGCTTCGTCTGCTTTCGCGCCCACCCATCACCCGCGCGACACCCTTTTGGATCAGCACTTCGCCGCCTCGGTGCTGATGGCCGTGTACCTGATCGTGGGCTGTGCGCTGACCATGCTCAGCATCATGGGACTGTGGATGGCCGCTACGCAGCAGTTGAGTGCCACCTTGTCCACGCTGTCCTATGCCTGCGCAGCAGCCATGCTGCTGTGGTTTGGCCTGGGGGCATGGCTGATGCAGCGCCACCAGCACAAGCTCCAGGCCAGCAACCGCCGCTACGATGCCTACGTGCAGCGCCATGCCATCGCCGCGCCCCGTATGCAGCCTGCTGCCCAAGCGACTGCGGCCGTAGATGCGGATGCGCCCTGGGAGCTGCAAGCCTTCTGG
>JAFAGF010000062.1 GCA_023422975.1 Pseudomonadota bacterium | reverse complement strand
TGGCCGCTGGGGGCAAATTCGCCCACCCAGTCTGGCGGGGCGGAGGCATAGGGCGGCGGGCTGTCATAGCTGGAGGGCGCTGGGGCGGGCTTGCTGGCGCCACGCTGAAAGCGCTTTTCCTGGGCTTCGGCCTGGGCCCACAGCTCCGACAGCTCGCGCGTGTCGATCTGAATTTTTTGGGCCAGCTCACCCAGCACCAAGCGCTTGAAAGCGCCATCGGGCAGCAAATTCCACAATGGGCGCGCTTGGCTGGAGAGCTTGGCGCGGCCCTGGGCCTGGCCCAGGTCGCACTCGGCGCTGGCGGCTTCGATCAAAAACTGGTTCAGCGGCAGCGCGTTGGCGACTTGGCGTGCAAATGCATCGCTGCCATGCTCGCGGATAAAGCTGTCGGGGTCGTGCTCCGCAGGTAAGAACAAAAATTTGATGCTGCGCGTGTCACTGGCGTAGGGCAAGGCAGCTTCCAGGGCTTTGTGCGCCGCGCGGCGGCCCGCGCCGTCACCGTCAAAGCTGAAGACGACGGAGTCGGTAAAACGAAATAGTTTTTGCACGTGGTCGGCCGTGCAGGCGGTGCCCAGCGTGGCCACCGCATTGGGAAAGCCCAGTTGCGCCAGCGCCACCACGTCCATATAGCCTTCGGTGACCAGTGCGTAGCCCATGCTGCGCAGGGCATCGCGGGCTTCAAACAGGCCGTACAGCTCACGCCCTTTGTGGAACAAAGGGGTTTCCGGCGAGTTCAGGTATTTGGGTTTTTCATCCCCCAGCACGCGGCCGCCAAAGCCGATGCACAGGCCTTTGACATCGCGAATCGGAAACATGATGCGATCGCGAAAGCGGTCGTAGCGTTTGTCGTCTTCACCGGCGATGACCAAACCGGACTCTTGCAGCTGTGGGTCGTCGTATTCCGGAAACACGCTGGCCAAGCTACGCCAGCCTGCAGGCGCGTAGCCCAGGCCGTATTTGCTGGAGATGGCACCCGACACACCGCGTTGCTTGAGGTACTGCACCGCGTGCGGGTGGTCTTTGAGCTGGCTGCGGTAAGCGTTGCCCGCACGCTCCAGCACATCGTTGAGAGTGGCTTGCTTGACTTTGGCGGCGGCTTGGCGCTCGCGCTCTTTGGGGCTGATGTCTTCTTGCGGCACCACCATGCCGACTTGACCGGCCAGGTCGTTGACGGCTTCGACAAAGCCCATGCCGGTGTGCTCCATCAAAAAGCTGATGGCATTACCGTTTTTGCCACAGCCAAAGCAGTGATAGAACTGTTTCGCGGGGCTGACACTGAAGGACGGCGACTTTTCACCGTGAAAGGGGCACAGCCCCATGAAGTTGGCACCGCCTTTTTTGAGCTGCACGTAGCGGCCCACCACGTCGACGACATCGACGCGGGCTAGCAGCTCTTGGAGAAAAGATTGGGGGATGGACACGGCGGCTATTGTCCGATACGGCGGCAGTTTTCGCCGGGATGTGCCTTTGGCGAGACGAAAAAAGTGCGACTGCGGGCGCAATGCTCCCGAACTGCCAACGAAAAATGCCTGACTGCAGACAAAAAAAAGCCCGGCCAAAAGGACGGGCTGTCAAAGAAGGGGAAAGGGGTGGGATGCGGCTTAGTGCAGCATCAGGGCGCCAGCGCTCTTGCTCTTGCCAGCGCGTGCAGGGGGGGTGCACAGGCCGCATTCGTAATGGCGGGCGTTTTCATACAGTTCGGTCACAAACATGCCGCTGCACTTGCTGCATTTGGTGCGGGTGAGCATGTTGGCGTCCACAAACTTCACCAGACGCCATGCGCGGGTGAAAGACAGCAAGCAGTCCAGTTGCGAGGCGGTCACTTGCTCGGTGTATAGGCGGTAGGCCTTGGTCAGAATCTCGATGGGGTCAGCATCCACGCCCTTGGACAGGTATTCATAGATGTTCAAGAACAGCGAGCTGTGGATGTTCTCTTGCCAGGTCAGGAACCAGTCGGTGGAGAAAGGCAACTGACCCTTGGAAGGGGACTTGCCTGCAATTTCCTTGTACAGGCGAATCAGGCGTTCATAGGAGAGGGTGGTCTCCGACTCCAGCACTTGCATGCGTGCGCCCATTTCGATGAGCATGGCGGCGCGCTCGATTTGCTTAGATTCGTTCAGAACGCTTTTGGTTGCTGTCGTGGCCATGAGAGGTACTCCGTGTCTGTGGGGGTGTCAGTCTTAAAGCGGCTTTAAGGCTTAGAGCACTTCGGAGACACGGCTGGCCATCAAGATGTTGGCGTGCAGTGTGTTGGTGGCTTCGTTGCCAATCTTGTTGCTGCTGTGGTTGGTCAGCAGGTTCCAGACCAGGTCATCGTCCACACGGAAGCTGCACAGCATGGTGTTGCGGGAGGCAATCTTCAGTACTTGGGCTGCGGACAGGGTGCCCAGAATGTCGCAAGCTTCTTCGCTCAGGCCCAGGCGGAACACCGCTTCGGCCTTGTCTTTGCGGATCAGCGTCTGCGCCAGCATCAGGTAAGTCAGATTGGCTTCGCGGATTTCGGCAAGCAGTTGTTCGTCATTCATGGTCACACCCTTTCAAATTCCAAAATTGAGTCTTAGCTCGTGGTGTCGCTGTGGCGCAGGGCTGGCAGCGATCTGATGGAGTGAATTGTGGAATGGGTGGCGCGGGGAATGGAGTCGGGGCACGCCGGTGCGTTGCGTCTCGTTGGTACGCCGCATTTGTCTGGTTAGTACTAAGGCTTTGTAGGGGAATTTCCTACATCAGCAACCTTGCATTGCTGGAGTGAGATGGATTGTATGTTGGTTTGTAACAAACTGAAACATCAATCTAAGGGGCTAAAACCACCTTTTATGAAGGCTTGCGTCAAAGTGGTGTGTTCTTTCACTGCAAGCCTGCATGATGCCTGAACTGGTTGCGAATGATGCTCCTGAAAAAGGTGCAAAAACCGTCTTGTTCTCAGCGGAAAAGATAGTTAACTTTTGGCGACGGCGCGTGCGGGATTGCTGCACCATTCGCTCCAGCTGCCCGCAAACAACTTTGTAGGTGCAAACCCTGCAATCTCCATCGCGATCAGGTTGGGCAGGGCGCTGACGCCGCTGCCGCACTGGTGCACCACGGTGGCGGGGTCTTGTCCCTGCAGCAGGGCATCGAACTCTGCGCGCAGCAATTCTTTAGGTTTGAAGCGCCCATCCAAGGCAATGTTCTCGGTAAAGGGGCGATTCAGTGCACCGGGAATGTGGCCAGCGACTGGATCCATGGGTTCCACCTCACCGCGATAGCGTGCGGGAGCGCGCGCATCAATCAGGGTTTGCTGGCCCGCTTGCGTCAGTCCTTGTTCCACTTCAGTGACAGAGACCAGCTGGCGCAGGCTGTCTTTCAACGCAAAGTTGGATTGAAAGTGCGCAGGTTCTGTGCCTTGGCTGGTGGCGCCGCCCAGTGCGGTCCAGGTCTGCAGACCGCCGTCGAGCACGGCGACTGCGTCGTGGCCTGCCCATTTCAGCATCCACCACAGGCGGCCACAGAAATTGCAGCCTTGGCGGTCATAGACCACGGCTTGCATATCGTTGCGAAAGCCGATGGCGGACAGCCATTGGGCAAACCGTTCACGGCTGGGCAGGGGATGGCGGCCGCCGGATGCAGGCTGGTCGGTTTGCGCCGTTTGCACCTGTCCATCTTTGCCGGGTGCGCCATGGCGGGCGCTGAGGTGCTGGTCCAGATCGGCGTACACCGCGCCGGGGATGTGGGCCTCGGTGTATTGCTGGCGGCCTGCGGCGGGGTTGCCCAAGTCAAAGCTGCAATCAAACACCATATAAGGCTGGCCGCTGGCTTGGAGGGCTTGGAGCTGGGCGGTCGAGATCAGGGTGGTGTAGGTCATGGCCAATGCAAAGAGAGTTCAATCTCTGTGCATTGTGAACCACGTGCTGTGCCTGTGCTTATTTCAAAAGAGGAGCTGTTAGCGCTCATTGAATAATGGTTTTAGATAGAAATCTATTTGAAACCTGTGCAATGAAAGCGCTAGCAGCTCTCTTTTTATAGTGTTGATATTGGTTCTTACCTAACTTTTTCGGGCTGGCGCGCTGGCCACGCCGCGTGCACGGAAGATGGTGGCGGCAATGCCGCAGATCACAATCAGCGCCATGCCCAGCCAGCCTTCCCAGCCCAACTGGTCCTGAAACAAAAACAGGCTGTACA
>JAFAGF010000048.1 GCA_023422975.1 Pseudomonadota bacterium | reverse complement strand
CCGGCCAGCAGCTTGACCTGTGGCGACACGCGGTAGCTGGTGTTCAGCGCCAGCGTGCCAAAGCCTGCGCTGGGGTTCAGGTCACGCCCCACCACATTGCCTTCTTTGGCGCTGATGCGGTGCTGGCTGGCCACCAAGCGCCACAGCGCGCCTGCCGTCCATGGGCCTTGGGCGTAGTCCAGACCCAGCTTCAGCTCTGCTGGGGGCGTTTGCGGCAAGGCGCGGTCGTCCGTGGTGTTGTCTTGCCACACAGCGGCCAGCGTGGCCTGCGCGGTCCATGCAGGGCTCAGCTGGTACTGCCCGCCCAGCTCCAGCCCGGCGGTGCGTGCATCCACATTGCGCACCTTGGAACTCATGCCCGCGTAATCGAACAGGATGTAATCCTGCACACGCCCCACATAGGCAGAGGCCCAGGCTTGCGCCCGATCACTCTTCCACTGCGCTCCCACATCCAGTTGCGTGGTTTTTTCGGGCTGCAAGTGCTGGAAGGCATTGCCTTTGTCCGCCGCGCTGTTGCCGGGCGAGATCAGCTCCCAGTAATCCGCAAAGCGCTGCACATGCCCCAGCCCCACATACACCGTCGTGCCTTGCGCCAAGGTGTGCTCCCAGCGTACAAAGCCGCTGGGCAGCCAGTCTTCGCTGCGGTGCTCGGTCATGCTGGTGCCATAGCGCCATGCATCCGACTGATCCAGCCGCAGCCCCGCCACCCAGCGGGTGCGGGCGCTGGCCTGCCAGGCCGATTCGGCAAACCAGCCCCAGTTGCGCAATTTGGCATCGCGCACGCGGGCTTGGGCTTGATAAGGCATGGCAGGCGTGCCCATGCGCTTGTCGTGCGGGCTGTCAAAGCCATCCACGCCCGTGGTGATTTCCAGCCCGTCCATCGGCTGCAAGGTAGCGGCCATGCGCCCGCCCGTGGTCACGCGGCGCACATTGCTGGCGCGCCCGCCCGCCATCATCCCCGTGCTGGGGGGCGTTCGCAGCGTAAAGTTGTCCATCACATGGTCTGCACTGTGGCGGTACCACTGTGCTTGCAGCTTGGTCAGCCACGGCGTGAGGTTGCGTTTTTCCAGACGCAGCCCCAGGCTTTCGCGGCGGAACTGGGTGCCGTCCATGCCGCGTGCGCCGTAGCGCGCCTCGCCATCACCAGCGCCTGCGCTCAATTCAACCCAGGTGTCGGCATCGGGCGTCCAGCCCAGCGCCACGTCGGTGTTCCACTTTTCATAGGCCGAAGGCACCGTACGGCCTGTGCCGTCTTCATAGTCATCGCTGTGCGAGCGGTTGGCATTGGCGCGCACATAGACCTGCTCGTTGCCCGCCTCTACCTCGGCGCGCTGGTCGTTACGGCCATGGCTGCCCGCCAGCACACTGGCCGATCCCTTGGCACCGGTGCCAGTCAGCTCGGGGCGCAAGCGCTCAAACCGCACCACCCCGGCCGATGCCCCCGGCCCCCACAGCACGGTCTGCGGGCCTTTCACCACGGTCAATACATCAAAGGTTTCGGGCGAGATGTACGAACTGGGCGCATCCATGCGCGAAGGGCAAGCGCCCATCAGCACCGTGCCATTGGTCAGCAACGGCAGGCGCGAGCCAAACTGCCCACGGAACACCGGGTCGCTGTTGCTGCCGCCGCTGCGCAGTGCCGAAAACCCCGGAATGGACTTGAGGTAGTCCGCCGCATCGCTGGCAGGAATGGGCTGGCGCGGCTGCTTGGGGTCGGCCACCACCTGCACGGGGGAGTGGTCGTGCACGGCAGTCACCACCACCTCGGGCTGCACGGCAGGTTCTGCCTGCTGCGCGAAGGCCTGCGCGCCCCACAGCATCAAGCAAGCCAGCGCCACAGCGCGGGGGGTGTGCGGGAATGCAGGGTGCAGCGCACCAGCAACGGTCGAAGTACAGGCGCACGGCTGCGCCACAGTCAAAAAGGACATGGTTTTCAATTTCTTTTCCGCGCCCGGGCGCACCCCTGACCAAGTTGGGGGCACGCACAGGCAAATTGCAGGGAACGCCAGCGCACAGCGGCAACCGGAGGGCGCACCGCGCTCCGGTGCGGGCGTTCAACGTGAATGTGTTCAGGGCTGCGTCAGCGCCGCGAAAGGCGCACGGCACCACACGGGGCGCAGGCAAAGCACGCATACAGGCATACCGACGTATGCAGTCATATGCAGCCGCCACACCCGATGCGGCCACGTACAAGGCAGCACTAAGGCAACAGGTCAAGCAATGCCAGTGCCCACGCGCCAGCCCCAAGGGGCAGCCACGGCTTGCAGTGCCATCAACGTCAGCACCAGCACTGTGAGCGGATCACGCCCCAGGCAAAGCGCAGCGCAGGCACGCAGCCGCCAAGGCGGTGAGCGGTAGCAGCAGCTTTACGCGAGGAAGAGTGGGGGCGGCCCACGCGGGGGCAAAGGCGCGCTGATTTGCAGCGCTGGGGGAAAGTGCGGTGGCTGCTTCCAGCGGTGTGGGTGGGCAGGCTCGGGGTACTGCACCACCTGCAGCGCAAAGGCTGCGGGGCCCATCAATGCCACGCACAGCAAGCAATGCGGCCCGGCATGCTCGCTATGGTCAAGATCGGGGGCTGGCGCATCGGTGGCCTGCGAAGCTGCTTCCAGCCATGCGGCATATTCCGCATCATCGGCTGACAGCGCCGCATCCGAAATGCACAGGCTGTGCTGCATGGCAGCCAGCACCGTGTCGCCCCCCATCGGCACAGGCATTGGCATGGCCCGCACACGTACGCCAGAGAGCATGGCCACCAACCACAGCAGCGTGAACACCGTGAGAACCACGGTGTGCAAGCGACGGCGTTGACGGATGTTTTCCAGCATGGCGCGCATTATTCGC
>JAFAGF010000099.1 GCA_023422975.1 Pseudomonadota bacterium | reverse complement strand
ACTGCTGAAGTCGTGCGCGTTGAGCACAACTTCGTGGTGGTGAACGCTGGCTTGAAGTCGGAAGCCTATGTGCCAATCGACGAATTCAAGAACGACCAGGGCGAAATCGAAGTGCAAGTTGGCGACTTCGTGTCCGTGGCTATCGGCTCGATCGAAAACGGCTACGGCGACACCATCCTGTCGCGCGACACCGCTAAGCGTCTGGCTTCCTGGCTGTCGCTGGAAAAGGCGCTGGAATCCGGCGAGTTCGTGACCGGCACCACTTCCGGCAAGGTCAAGGGCGGCCTGACTGTGCTGGTCAACGGCATCCGCGCATTCTTGCCCGGCTCGCTGATCGACACACGTCCTGTTAAGGATCTGACTCCTTACGAAAACAAGACGCTGGAATTCAAGGTTATCAAGCTGGATCGCAAGCGCAACAACGTGGTGCTGTCGCGCCGCGCTGTGGTGGAAGCCTCCATGGGCGAAGAGCGCGCCAAGCTGATGGAAACCCTGAAGGAAGGCGCAATCGTTCAAGGTGTTGTGAAGAACATCACCGAATACGGCGCATTCGTGGATCTGGGCGGTATCGACGGTCTGCTGCACATCACCGACATGGCATGGCGTCGTGTACGTCACCCATCCGAAGTGGTGACAGCTGGTCAAGAAATCATGGCCAAGATCCTGAAGTTTGACACCGAAAAGAACCGCGTGTCTCTGGGTCTGAAGCAAATGGGCGACGACCCATGGATGGGCGTTGCTCGCCGCTATCCTTCGGCTACTCGCCTGTTCGGCAAGGTTACCAACATCGCTGACTACGGCGCATTCGTGGAACTGGAACCCGGCATCGAAGGCCTGGTGCACGTTTCCGAAATGGACTGGACCAACAAGAACATCGCTCCTTCCAAGCTCGTGTCTTTGGGCGACGAAGTCGAAGTCATGGTTCTGGAAATCGACGAAGACAAGCGTCGCATCTCCTTGGGCATGAAGCAATGCAAGGCCAACCCTTGGCAAGAATTTGCTCAGAACACCAAGCGCGGCGACCGCGTGAAGGGCCCCATCAAGTCCATCACAGACTTCGGCGTGTTCGTGGGCCTGGCTGCCGGCATCGACGGTCTGGTGCACCTGTCTGACCTGTCTTGGAACGAAACTGGCGAAGCCGCTGTTCGTAACTACAAGAAGGGCCAAGAAGTTGAAGCCATCGTGTTGGGCGTGGACGTCGAGCGCGAGCGCATCTCCCTGGGCATCAAGCAGCTGGACAGCGATCCTTTCACCACATTCACCACCGTGAATGACAAGGGCCAGATCGTGACCGGTAAGGTCAAGACTGTGGACGCCAAGGGCGCTGAAATCGACCTGGGCGAAGAGATCATCGGTTACCTGCGCGTTTCCGAACTGTCCCGCGACCGCGTGGAAGACGCTCGTTCCATCCTGAAGGAAGGCGACGAAGTGACTGCAGTGGTGATCAATGTGGATCGCAAGACCCGCAACATCCAGCTGTCCATCAAGCAAAAGGACATGGTTGAGCAGCAAGAAGCCATGGCTTCCCTGTCGGCCCAGTCGTCCAAGGAAAATGCCGGTACAACCAGCCTGGGTGCTCTGCTGCGCGCCAAGCTGGACGCCGACAAGTAATAAGTCTTTGACAGCTGCTCTCTTTTGAGCAGTTCCCAAGACTCCCGGCGGGCGCTGTCAAAGCGCCCGCCGTTTTTTCCAAGTACTACTCTTGGGATGATTGCTTCATGACCCGATCTGATTTAGTTGAAGAGCTGGCAGCCCGTTTTGCCCAACTCACCCAGCGTGACGCCGAGCACGCCGTCAAAACCATTCAAGATGCCGTCAGTGACGCCTTGGTGCAAGGCCAGCGCATTGAGATTCGTGGTTTTGGCAGCTTCTCTGTCTCGCGTCGCCCTGCCCGTATTGGGCGCAATCCACGCAGCGGCGAATCAGTGCAGATTCCCGAAAAGCGCGTACCGCACTTCAAGCCCGGCAAGGCGCTGCGCGAAGCGGTGGACTTTCAAACCCCGTCTGAAGAAGTTGCAGCCAGCGCTGCAGACTGAGGCAATCACCACCAAACATGCTGTGATTGCCCGCTAGCCCGTCTGTGCGCCTAAAATTCAAGGCAACAAGGAAGGGCTCGCATGAAATATCTGCTGTGGCTGCTCAAGGCAGCCATTTTTTTTACGCTGTTTGCCTTCGCGCTCAATAACCAGCAAACCGTGACCGTGCACTTCTTCTTTGGCACGCTCTGGCAAGCGCCGCTGGTACTGGTGGTGCTGGCCGCATTTGTCGGCGGCCTGATTGCTGGTGTACTCGTCATGGTGCCGCGCTGGTGGAAACACCGCAGCACCGCCGCCAAGCTGAGCCAGCCTGCGGCTCCTGAAGAAGCAGCAGCGGCCAACACCTCTCCCGACCCACTTCCTCCGACCATCCATGGACTTTGATCTCAGCTGGATTCTTCTGGGGCTGCCGCTGGCTTTCGCGCTGGGCTGGCTGGCCTCGCGCATGGACCTGCGCCAGGTGCGCCAAGACAATCGCCAAGCGCCCAAGGCTTACTTCAAGGGTTTGAACTTCCTGCTCAACGAGCAGCAGGACAAGGCCATTGACGCCTTCATTGAGGCCGTGCAAAACGACCCCGAAACCGCCGATCTGCACTTCGCCCTGGGCAACCTGTTTCGCCGCCGTGGTGAATACCACCGCGCCGTGCGCGTGCACGAACACCTGCTCTCACGTGCAGATTTAAGCCGTGAAGACCGCGACCGCGCGCAGCACGGCCTGGCCCAGGACTTTTTGAAAGCCGGTCTGCTGGATCGTGCCGAAGAAGCCCTGCGCCGCCTAGAAGGCTCTGCCTATGAAGGTGAAGCACGATTGGCACTACTGGCGATTTACGAACGCTCGCGAGACTGGGAGCAAGCCGCCGAGATTGCCCGCCGCATGCAAGCGGCCAGCCAGGGTGACTTCAGCGGCCGCCTGGCCCACTACCTGTGCGAACAGGCCACGGAGCAAGCCAGCCACGCCCAGTTAGAAACGGCCCACCAACTGCTGCACGAAGCGGTGCGCATCGCCCCGCAAACCCCGCGCCCCCGCATTGAACTGGCACGCATTCAGCACCGGTTGAGCCAGTCGCAAGCCGCTTGGCAGACGCTGCAAACCCTGGCCCAGGCCACGCCGCAGGGCCTGCCTTTGGCAGCGCCTTTAATGCTGGAAGTGGCCGCTGCCACGGGCCAGCAAGCCGCTGCTGCGCAGCTGCTGCGCGAGCGTTATGCGCAAATGCCCTCGCTGGATTTGCTGGATGCCCTGGTGGCCCTGAACACCGCACCTTCCGAGAGCGACACCCAAAGCCGTGACTGGTATGTGCAGCACTTGGCCAAGGAGCCATCCCTGGTCGCCGCCACCAAATGGCTGGCCGGCGAAAAGCTGGAGCACGAAGAGCACCACCCTGCCGTGCAAAAAGCACTGGAGCACGCCAGCAAACCCCTGAGCCGCTACCGCTGTGCCGCCTGCGGCTTTGAAGCACGCCAGCATTTCTGGCACTGCCCCGGCTGCCAAAGCTGGGACAGCTACCCGGCACGCCGCGTCGAAGAACTGTAGCCCTACACTCTAAAAAAAAGAGCTGCCAGCGCTGGCATTCGCTTGCTTTCCACATGTTTTATATGGGAAAGCATTGCAAATCAAGCGCAGGCAGCTCTTTTTTTATGCATTGACAGCAGTCAGAGAACACAGCGCAGCTGCACCGAGCACTCAGACCCAGACTCACGGGAATTTTCAGCGTCCATGGTTGCTGCGCCCTCCACTTTGGGCCATGCTTGCAGCCATGACTTCGGCCAAAACCCTGCTCATCATCTACCACTCGCACACCGGCGGCACGCTGCAAATGGCACAGGCGCTGCGCGACGGTGCGCAGCAAGCAGCCAGCGCCATCGACGTGCGCATGCTGCACGCCAGCCACGCTCACACCGAAGACGTACTGCAGGCCGATGCCTATGTGTTTGCCACGCCAGAAAACCTGGCCGCCATCAGCGGCTTGCTCAAAGATTTTTTTGACCGCACGTATTACGGCGCCCTTGACCGCATTCAAGGCCGGCCTTACGCCAGCCTGATTTGCGCGGGCAGTGATGGCAGCAACGCGGCGCGGCAAATCGCCCGCATTGCCACCGGCTGGCGCCTTCAAGCCGTGGCCGAGCCGCTGATTGTCTGCACCCATGCGCAAACGCCTGAGGCCATTGCCGCCCCCAAGCAGATTGCGCAGACGCAGCTGCAAGCCTGCCGCGACCTGGGCAGCGCACTGGCCAGCGGGCTGGAACTGGGCATTTTTTAA
>JAFAGF010000290.1 GCA_023422975.1 Pseudomonadota bacterium | reverse complement strand
ACCTTGCCGGAAGTGTCGCCCTTGACTGCAGGCTCAGTCCAAGTGATTTCGCGCACGATGGTGGTGGGCAGCTCGCAGGAGATGGCCTTGCCGTCGTAGAACACCACTTCAGCCACCATGCCGTCTTCCAGGTAGTTCAGTGCGTCGCCCATGTTTTCGGCTTCCACTTCGTACTGGTTGAATTCTTCGTCCATCCACACGTACATGGGGTCGGCGAAGTAGGAGTAGGTGCATTCCTTCTTGTCCAAGATCACGTTGTCGATCTTGTCGTCGGCCTTGAACACGTTTTCTGTGCCGAAGTTACCGATCAGGGACTTCAGCTTCATGCGCACAGTCGCAGCGCCACGGCCGCCACGGGCGTATTCGGTCTTCAGGACAATCATGGGGTCCTTGCCGAACATGATCACGTTGCCTGCGCGGATTTCTTGAGCGATTTTCATAGCTTGCTTAGCTGGTTGGGTGAAGCCGCTCAACACGGCAGGCAAGCATGTCGCTAAAAGCGTAGGGCCTGCCGCATGTTCCGCGGCGGGAGCCACTAACGAAGGCGGGTGCCTGCACGCTGCTGCGCGCAGAGCCTTCAAAGCGGCAAAAGGGAAGATTTTAGCTTTTTTCCGCTGCAAACGGTTGCAGTTGTGCAATGAGATCGTTCTGGGTCAGCAAATTGGCGCGTGCGCGCTGGGTGCATGCACGCCATTCCTGCAGCAAAGCAGGGGTGAGCACTGGTAGCGTGGCCGCATCTGCCATGCCGTTCCATGCATGGTGAAAGGTGCGCAGGCTGGTGGGGGCTTGCAGCCAATCCAGAAAAGCCTGCAGCTTGGCGTGGTGGGCATTGTCGTGCTGGGGGTAGATGTGCCACACAAAAGGCTGGTCTGCCCACAAGGCGCGCACCAAAGAGTCTTCCCCGCGCACCAAGTTGAGATCGCAGGCCCAAAGCATCTCGTCAAACGCTGCTTGGGGGCGGTTGGGCAAGTAGATGGGGGTGAGTTGGCTGGCGCAGGCCGCCGCCTGGACCGCAGCGGTGGCCCGGCCCGGTGTCACGACCAGTTGGGGGTGCCAGTTGGGCGCTGGTGTGTTGAGTTGCTGCAGCAGCTGTGGCAGCGCTGCTGGTTCGTAGCAAAACAGCGAGATCGCACAGTCCTGCGCGGCAATTCCGTGCGCGTGGCGCCATGCGGTACGGTCAAACTGGGCTTGGCGTTGTGCCAAATGGTGCTCACGCAGCAGGCCCCCGGTGTGTTCGGTAAAGCCAGGGTAGAAGAACCAGCGCGTCATGCCGGCAGCCGGGCCTGCCATGATGCGCGAGGGCAGGCGGTGGCATCGCTCCACATACGCCTCTGCGGACAGGTACTCCAGATTGATCAGCACGGGCAGTGGCTGCTGCGCTTGCTGGCATTGCGTGTGGCGCAGGGCCAGGGCATGCAGAAAAGGCGCAGGTGCTTCGCAGCCAAACGCTTCAATGACCACGTCGGGGTGTGTGGCGTAAGCAGCGTCATAGCTGCTTACGCTGACGTTGGGGGCGCCTTGTGGGGCCATCCACTGCAAGGCAGAAGCATCGTCAATGTGCAAGGTGACCTGCACGCCGCGTGCGCCCAATTCAGCCGCCAGCCGACAGCACACACCGATATCGCCAAAGTTGTCGATCACCTGGCAAAAAATATCCCAACGGGGGCGGTGGCTGGGGGTGGTGAAGCAATCTGGCATGGCGGGGATTCAGTGCGCAAAAGAGATGGAAAGCGAGCGATGGTAGCGCTGCAACGGTGCAATACGGTGCGGTGTGTGATTGACGTATTTTGATAAAAATTGCCTTCTAAGGCATAACTGACAAGCGCTGCTAGCTATTTATTTTGAAAAGAAGCGGGGCTTGCTAGGCGGGGTGGGTGCAAACCGCCACAATGCAGGCATGTCGATTGCTGAGCACTCTCCAGAAATTTTGAACCAAGTAGCGGCACTGCCATCGTTGCCCGGTGTATACCGTTACTTTGATGCCGCAGACCAACTGCTGTATGTGGGCAAGGCGCGCAACCTCAAGCGCCGTGTGAGCAGCTATTTTCAGAAAGACCACGGCGGCACGCGCATTGGGCACATGGTCAGCAAAATTGCCAAGCTGGAGACCACGGTAGTGCGCTCCGAAGCCGAGGCACTGCTGCTGGAAAACAACCTCATCAAAACCCAGCATCCCAAGTACAACATTCTGTTTCGGGATGACAAAAGCTACCCCTACCTGAAGCTGACCGGTACCTCGGCCCACGACGGAGATGTGCGCAGCCCTGCCAACCAGTGTTTTCCGCGCATTGCTTACTACCGCGGCAGCACCGACAAAAAACACCGGTACTTTGGCCCCTATCCCAGCGCCTGGGCAGTGAAGGAAAGCATTCAGCTGCTGCAAAAGGTATTCAGGTTGCGTACTTGTGAAGACACGGTGTTTACCAACCGCTCGCGCCCGTGTTTGCTCTACCAGATCAAGCGCTGTTCGGGGCCTTGCGTGAATCACATCAGCCCAGAGGCCTATGCGGTTGATGTGCGCAATGCAGAGGCCATGCTGCGCGGCGAAACCCAAGCGCTGCTGCAAGACATGGAGCGGCGCATGATGGCGCACGCGCAGACGCTGGAGTACGAAAAAGCCGCAGAGATTCGCAACCAGATGAGTGCTTTGAGCACGGTGCTGCACCAGCAAGCCATTGAAACCACGGATGACAAGGATGTCGACATTCTGGCGGTCAAGGTGCAAGGCGGGCGTGCCTGCGTGAACCTGGCCATGGTGCGCGGTGGGCGGCATTTGGGGGACCGGGCTTACTTTCCCTCACAGCTCGATGATGCGATGGGGGTTTACCAATCAGAAGACGAGGCCAGGCAGGCTCCGGAGTCGGTCGAGGTGCGTGTGCTGGAAGCCTTTTTGGCGCAGCACTATATCGACGTGCCCACGCCCCCGGTTTTGGTGGTGAGCGAGGCGGTGGATGTGCAGCTGATGCAAGCGCTGTCAGCCCAGGCGGGCTACAAGGTGACGGCGGTGCAGCAGCCGCGCGAGCAGCGGCGTATTTGGCTAGAGATGGCGCAGCAAAATGCGGCCATTCAACTGGCCCGCCTGCTGGCCGAGGAAGGTTCACAGCAAGCGCGTACTCGTGCGCTGGCTGAAGCTTTGGATTTGCCGCAAGAGCGGCTCGATGAGCTGAGCATCGAGTGTTTCGATATCTCGCATACGGCCGGGGAAAGTACGCAGGCGTCTTGTGTGGTGTTTCACCACCACAAAATGCAAAACAGCGAATACCGGCGCTTCAACATCCAGGGAATTACGCCGGGCGATGACTATGCGGCCATGCGGCAGGTGCTGACGCGCCGCTACCAGCCTGTGGCGGATGCCATTCAAGCAGCAGGCGGTGCAGAGCTGGCCCCGGGAGCGCCGCGCTTGCCGGATCTGGTGCTGGTGGATGGCGGCAAAGGTCAGGTCAGCATGGCGCGCGAGGTGTTTGCCACGCTGGGGCTGGAGCTGTCGCGCATTGTGGGTGTGGAAAAAGGTGAGGGCCGCAAAGTGGGGCTGGAAGAGCTGGTGTTTGCGGATGGCCGCCCCAAGGTTTACTTGGGGCACGACTCTGCTGCGTTGATGCTGATCGCACAAATTCGGGATGAGGCACACCGGTTTGCCATCACCGGCATGCGTGCCCAGCGTGCCAAAGTGCGCACGGGGCAAAGCAGTCTGGAAGATATTCCGGGTGTAGGCCCCAAGCGCCGTGCACGTTTGCTGCAGCGCTTTGGTGGAGTGCGTGGCGTAGCGAATGCGAGTGTGGAAGATTTGATGACGGTGGAGGGGATCTCTGCCAGTTTGGCTGACGATATCTACCGCGCTCTGCATTGAATCAGAACAGGACGCTGGACTGTGGTGTCTTGGCGGCGATTGCAGGTATCGCGTGCTTGCTTGCATCCAAAGTGCCTCAGCCGTGACACAATCGCCGCCATGTTCTTCACCATTCCCACGCTGATGACTTGGACGCGCATTGTCGCGATCCCGCTGATCGTTGGCGTGTTCTATGCGCCATTTGCGCCAGAGGCCCGCAATCTGATTGCGGCGTTGATGTTCATTGTTTTTGCGGCCACCGATTGGCTGGATGGTTTTTTGGCGCGGCGCCTGAATCAGACTTCATCGTTCGGCGCGTTCCTTGATCCCGTAGCAGACAAATTTTTGGTCTGCGCATCGTTGCTGGTACTGGTGCATTTGCAGCGCGCGGACGTATTTGTGGCGCTGATCATCATTGGGCGCGAAATCGCGATTTCGGCACTGCGCGAGTGGATGGCACAAATTGGTGCCAGCAAGAGTGTGGCGGTGCATATGATCGGCAAGGTCAAAACGACGGTGCAGATGGTAGCCATTCCCTTCCTGTTGTTTGATGGGGTACTGTTTGGCGTGATTGATACCCGGCTGTGGGGGCAGATTCTGATTTGGGCGGCAGCGGTGCTGACCGTATGGTCCATGGTGTATTACTTGCAAAAAGCAATTCCAGAGATCAGAAGCCGCGTCAAGCACTAGCGTTGTACGGCACCCAATAAAAGCGCTGCGGGAACACCCTCAGCGCTTTTTTATTGCCTGAACGTGCACAGCCGTGTACAAAAGTGGCTGTTCGCTCTGGCATGGTGTTTACAGTTGTAGGCGGAGGCAATGAATCACTTCGCGCTCACGCGCGAAAAAAATCCTTGCTTTCACCAAAATGCCTGAGAAACCTGTCTAGAATCTCGCCTAACGCTGACAAGCACCGTTTGGTGTAAATGCCTCTTTGGAGGCATCTGTCACAAAGGCGCTCCAACAACCATTTCTCGAGAGGCATCTTGTGAATAAGACTGAACTGATTGAGCACATTGCTAACAACGCCGATATTTCCAAGGCTGCAGCAGCTCGCGCACTGGAATCGACGATCGACGCAGTGAAGAAGACCTTGAAAAAGGGCGGTACAGTTTCCTTGGTAGGTTTTGGTACTTTTGCAGTTGGCAAGCGCGCTGCTCGTACAGGTCGCAATCCACGTACTGGCGACACCATCAAGATCAAAGCTGCCAAGGTGCCTAAGTTCCGTCCAGGTAAGGCATTGAAGGACGCTTTGAACTAATCAAAGTTTTAACAGTGGGGTGCTTAGCTCAGTTGGTAGAGCGGCGCCCTTACAAGGCGTAGGTCAGCGGTTCGACCCCGTTAGCACCCACCACTTCCCACTGTAAAAAGCATATAGAGCAATCTAGATGCTTTTTTTATTCCACAGCGGGTGCTTAGCTCAGTTGGTAGAGCGGCGCCCTTACAAGGCGTAGGTCAGCGGTTCGACCCCGTTAGCACCCACCATTCGCTGTGAAGCATCTTTGCAATAGATGCTGGTTATTTAAGATTGCAGTGGGTGCTTAGCTCAGTTGGTAGAGCGGCGCCCTTACAAGGCGTAGGTCAGCGGTTCGACCCCGTTAGCACCCACCACTTCAATCACGCAAAAGCACCTTGCTGCACGGCAAGGTGCTTTTTTGTTGCCTGCTTGATTCATTCCACAACCTGATGTTGCAGGTGCAGTCATGCGAATATCTGTAGACCTGCCAAGGAGTTGAGCAGGTAGAATCTGAGGGTTTCCTTATTCGGTTCGCGCACTGCGTGCAGTGGCTGCGCAATTCCATTGAAAAAGGCGAGCGAGGGTTCGCCTTTTTTTATGCATCCTCAGAAAGATTGACTATGCTCGAATCAATCCGCAAGCATTCCAAGTTCGTCATGATCTTGTTGTTCTTGCTGATCATTCCCTCGTTTATTTTTGTCGGTATCGACCAGAGCTACTTCTCGGGCTCTAGCCCGACGGTCGCGCGGGTGGACGGGCAAGATATCACCCAGAATGACTGGGACAACGCGCATCGCTATGAGAGTGATCGTTTGCGTGCGGAAAACCCTGGTATCGACGCGAAGTTGCTGGATTCTCCGCAAGCACGCTATGCCACGTTAGAGCGCATGGTGCGTGATCGCGTCTTGCAGGTTGCGGCGCAAAAAATGCATTTGGTGACCAGTGATGCTGCGTTGGCAAGTACGTTGCAGAAAATTCCAGCGATTGCCAGTTTGCGTAAACCTGATGGCAGCTTGGATGCGGAAGGCTACCGTGCATTGCTGGCTGCGCAAGGAATGACACCCGAAGGCTATGAAGCCTCTTTGCGTCGCGATATGTCTTTGGGGCAAGTCCTGGGGAATGTCATGAATACCGCGCTGGCAACACCTGCCGTGGCGAATGCCGCGATGGATGCTTTCTTGCAACGCCGCGAAATTCAGGTGGCTCAATTTATGGCCAAGGACTTTGCTTCTCAAGTGCAGGTCAAAGAAGACGATCTGAAGGCGTTTTATCAAGCTAATCTTGCGAAATTCCAGCAGTCTGAACAGGCCAAGATCGAATACGTGGTGCTAGACCTTAAAACGGTGCGCGATGGCATTGAACTGAATGAATCTGACCTGCAGACTTACTACAAGGAAAACGCCTCGCGTTTAGCAGGTGGGCAGGAAGAGCGCCGTGCAAGCCATATTTTGGTGAATGCGCCCAAGAGCATGCCTGCTGCGGAGCGTGAGGCAGCCAAAGCGAAGGCGCAAGCGATTGATGAGAAGATCAAAGCCAATCCCGCAAGTTTTGCCGAAGTGGCCAAGGCTGAATCGCAAGATACAGGCTCTGCAGGCTCTGGCGGTGACTTGGGGTATTTTGCGCGTGGTGCGATGGTGCCAGAGTTTGAGCAAACGGCATTCGGTATGCAAAAAGGTGAGATCAGTGGCGTAGTTGAATCCGAATTTGGTTTCCACATCATTCAACTGACAGATGTGAAGCAGCCAGAGGTCCCAAGCTTTGCTTCGGTGCGTGAAAAAATTGTGAACGATCTCAAGGATCAGCAAGCGCAGCGCAAGTTTGCCGAAGTGGCCGAAGTTTTTGCGAATACGGTATATGAGCAGGCGGACAGCTTGCAGCCTGCTGTTGACAAGCTGGGCTTGGAGTTGCAAGCAGTCGATGGCGTGACGCGAGAGCCCAAAACCGATGCAGAAGGTGTGCTGGCGAGCGAAGCGTTCCTTGAGGCGCTGTTTTCTGCAGACAGCATTGACAACAAGCGCAATACAGATGCCATTGACATTGGTTCGAACCAAATGGTTTCCGGGCGTGTTGTGAGCTACCAGCCTGCCAAGCAACTTGCATTCGAAGAAGTCACGGAGCGTGTGAAGACTTTGTATGTCGCGCAGCAAGCCGCAGTACTTGCGCGTGAGGCAGGGGAGGCGAAGCTGGCAGAGTGGAGGGTGGATGCATCTAAGGCGCAAGGCCTGTTGCCAGCGGTGGTGGTATCGCGTGACAACTCCGTAGGCATGCCGAGTCAAGTTCTCAATGCTGCGTTGCAGGCCAAAACGGATGCGTTGCCTGCTTGGGAAGGTGTGAGCATGGGCGATGCAGGCTATGCGATTGTGAAGGTGAACAAAATTGTTCCCCAAGATGAAAGAAGTGAGGACTTTGCCCGTCAAGCTTCGTTGCAGTATGTACAATTGATGAGTACTGCAGAAGGCGCTGCTTACTATGAATTGCTCAAGAAGAAATTCGATGTTCAATTCAAAGTGAATCGCCCCTGACTAAGAATTTCATAGCTGATTTTCTAGAGAGTCTAAGAAATCAGCTATAATTCAAATCTCTGCTGGTGGCTGTAGCTCAGTTGGTAGAGTCCCGGATTGTGATTCCGGTTGTCGTGGGTTCGAGCCCCATCAGCCACCCCAAAATTTAGTTTTAAGTCTTCGACTTAAAACGTTGTTTACGGCGGTCATAGCTCAGTTGGTAGAGCCCCGGATTGTGATTCCGGTTGTCGTGGGTTCGAGCCCCATTGATCGCCCCATATAAGCCCATCTTGCTAGCAAGATGGGCTTTTTCTTTGTGCTTTGCTATTTGTAGGCGCTTTACAAAAAGGGTCGGAGAAGAAGCCGCAAGGACGCATTGGTAATTTTTCCCGCTTTAC
>JAFAGF010000278.1 GCA_023422975.1 Pseudomonadota bacterium | reverse complement strand
TGCTGGGCCAGCGCGCCATGCGCCGGGTGGCCATGGATTTGGCCGCCAAGCAGGGCGTGAGTGAGGAAGACATCGTCAAGCAGGCGCTGGCCTATGCCAGCGATGTGCTGAACCACGAGGGCGAAGACCTGGGCGGCTCGGTGGCCGCCGCGCAGCTGGAGCACATTGGCCGCCACAAACCATTTTTGCGCCAGCAGTTCAAGTAGGCGCAGCACAGGCACAGCCGCGCGTGGTGGATGCCCCAGGGGCGCAGGGGGCGTACAGACGCGTGCTGTAATTCGCCCATGCATACGACCGCACTTGTGATGTTCTCGGGTGGACAAGATTCCACCACCTGCCTGGCCCACGCTTTGGCGCAGTACGAACGCGTAGAAACCTTGGGTTTTGACTATGGCCAGCGCCACAGCGTGGAGATGACGCAGCGCTTGCGCGTGCTGGAGAAAATCCGTGCAGATTTTCCACAGTGGGCGCACAAGCTGGGCGAAGACCATGTGCTGGGTTTGGATGTGTTGAAGCAAATTGGCGGATCATCGCTGACCGACGATGTGGCCTTTGCCATGCAGGCCGACGGGCTGCCCAACACCTTTGTGCCCGGGCGCAATCTGCTGTTTTTGACGCTGGCCGGTGCGCTGGCTTACCGCCGTGGCCTGCAGGTGATTGTGACGGGCGTGTGTGAAACCGATTTTTCAGGCTACCCCGACTGCCGCGACGACACCATGAAGGCTATGCAGCTGGCATTGAACCTGGGGCTGGAGCGCCGCCTGCGCATTGCCACGCCGCTGATGTGGATCGACAAAGCTGCCACCTGGCAGATGGCGCAAGAGCTGGGCGGTGATGCGCTGGTGCAGCTGATCGTGCAAGACACCCACACTTGCTATGAAGGTTCGCGCGATGTGCTGCACGACTGGGGCTATGGCTGTGGCACCTGCCCCGCCTGTGATCTGCGTGCCAAGGGCTGGCAGCGCTGGAAGGCAGCGCTGGCTGCGTAAGCCTGCACCCTTGAAGGGCTACCGCTGCGTGCGGTAAGGCTCGTCTTCGGCCACGAAATCGTGCTCGGCCAGTGCGGCACTGATCCAGTCTTGCACGGCAGGCAGGGCACGCACGCGGCCGATATAGGCGCGAATGGCGGGTGGTACCGGCAGGTCATAGGTGTGCAGGCGCATGCACACCGGGGCAAAAAATGCATCGACCATGCTGAAGCTGCCAAACAGCATGGGGCCGCTATGGGCTTGCAGCAGGGTGCTCCACATCTCGACAATGCGCGCCACATTGGCGCGTACCGCAGCGTGTTCGGCCCAGATTTTGGCGCCCACCTCGGGCAGGTGGGCCTCAATGTTCATGGGACAGTGGCTGCGCAGGGCGGTAAAGCCGCTGTGCATTTCTGCACACAGGCTGCGTGCGCGGGCACGGTCTGGCGCAGCGCTGGGCCAGACACCGGCATGCGGGAAGGTTTCGGCCAAGTATTCGGCAATCGCCAGCGTGTCCCACACGGCCAAGCCGTCGTGCACCAGCAGCGGCACATTGCCTGTGGGGCTGAGTGCCTGCATGGTGTGTTTGAACTGCGAATCGGCACCAAAGCCATCAAAGCGCACCATGACTTCGTCAAACGCAATCCCCAGCTGGCGCATGGCCACCCAAGGGCGCATTGACCATGAAGAGTAGTTCTTGTTGCCGATATACAGCTGCATCATGCTGGCGTCCTTCTGGAAAAACATAGCGTCTAGCGCCTGTAGAACTTAGGTTCGGTGCTGATAACTATTGCAAACCATTGCAGTGCCAGCGCTTTAAGCTTCGGTTTTTGCGCGGGGGCGCAAGCTGGCCTGCGCGGCTTTGGTTTGCTCCACCATGTGGGACAGCCACACCTGGCTCTCGGGCAGGTCGAACAAAAAGTCCCAGATGGCGTCGTGCTGGCGCGGTGTGAGGCTGCGGGGGCCATGCTTGCGCATGTGGCGCTGCAGGCGGTGCACTTCGTCGCGGGTCAGCGGCTCGTGCATGGGTGTGAGCGGGGGGCGCTGCTGAAACAGGCGCTGAGGAACAGATTTCTTTTTGCGAACAGGCATACAAACAGTCAAACCACCATTAAACCGGCCAGACAACACCGTTGTCGTTGAGGATGGCATCTAAGGGCACATCGTGGGTTTCTGGCAGGAAATCCTCAATAAAACCCTGGGTAAAGCCCAGCCCCACCGTGAACGGGCGTGGACTGAGGTTGGACAGTGTGCGGTCATAAAAACCGCCGCCATAACCGAGGCGATAACCGCCGGGGGCGTAACCCACACAGGGCACAAACAGCAGGGAGGGGGTGATCACCTCGGTGTCTTTGGGTTTGGGAATGCCGTAGGCATCTTCTTCCATCGGACAGCCGGGGTGCCAGGCGTGAAAGCGCATGGTTTTGGTGACTTTGTCGATCACTGGCAGGCCAATGCGGCGGCGCTGGGGTTTGTCGAGCAATTCTCCATCCTCTTTCCAGCGGTGCAGTATGGGCAAGGGGTCAAATTCGCCCTTGATGGGCCAATAGGCTCCGATGACCTGATCGGGGCGATCCACCAGCCAGATGCGCATCACGCGTTGTAAATCGTCAGCGCACTGTAGGCGGTCTGCCATATTCAAGCGTTGCTGTACCAAAGTCCGTCGAAGGGCCGCTTTGTCCATCACATAATTCCCCCATGCAATTGCACAAGATTCTGACACCGCTTTGCGCGGCTGCACTTTTAAGCCTTCCCGTTTCTTGGGCTGCGGCCCAAACAGCGGGGGACAATGTTTTGCTGCAAATGCAGGAAGCAGCGCGTAAAGGCGACAAAGCGCGGCTTTCTGCCTTGCTGCCGCAAGCAGCAGGCCACCCGCTGGAGCCGTGGGCCGCGTACTGGGAATTGAAGGCCCGCTTGAATACGGCGGGGCCGTCCGAGGTTGATGCATTTTTGCAACGCTGGCGGGGCACTTACCAGGAAGACCGGCTGCGCAACGACTGGCTGTTGCTGCTGGGCCAGCGCCGCCAGTGGGAAGACTTTGCGCGCATGCTGCCCGAATTCCGCATGAACGATGACAAGGAAGTGCGTTGCTACGACCTGGCCATCCAGACCATTGAACAGCGCCAGCCTGAGCATGCGGCGCAGGAGGTGGTGCGGCTGTGGCACGGGCAGCGTGACGCCGACGATGGTTGCACCTATGCCGCCAGCGAGCTGTACGCCATCCAGAAACTGGATGACAACGACGTCTGGAAGCGCGCGCGCCTGTCGGCCGAGCTGAACCGCCAGACCGGGGCACGCCGTGCCGTGGCCATCGTGGCGCCGGATGCCTTGCAGCATGTCAGCGAAGTGTTTGCCTCGCCCGTGAAATACCTGGCAGGCACCAGCAAGGTGCGCGGAGAAACACGCCGTGAGCTGGCTTCGCTGGCACTGATTCGCATTGCCAGCAACGACCCGGAGCAAGCCGCCAACCTGATGGAGTCGCGCTGGGGCAGCCAGTTGCGCGCGGAAGAGCGAGACTGGGTGTGGGGCGTGATCGGCAAAGTCAGCGCACGCCGCCTGTCCAGCGATGCGGTGGGCTACTTTGCCAAGGCGGGCAAGTCCGAGCGTATGTCGCACGAGGCACAAGAATGGATGGTGCGCGCCAATTTGCGCGCCGGAAACTGGAAGGCCGTGCGCAAGACCATCGATGCCATGCCTGCGGCCTTGCAGGCCGACAGCGCATGGGTGTACTGGAAGGCGCGGGCTTTGCTCAACGATCGCCGCGTGAGCGATGCTGAGCAGGCCGAGGCGCAGCGTTTGCTGCAAAGCATTGCCAGTGTGAAGGGCTTCTACGAAAAACTGGCGCTGGAAGATCTGGGGCAGGTGGTGCATATGCCGCCTGCGCCGCAGCCTCCTACGCCGCAAGAGCAAGCCACCGCCGCCAAAAACCCCGGTTTGCAGCGTGCGCTGTACGCCATCAACATGGGGCTGCGCAGCGAAGGCGTGCGCGAGTGGAATTACACCGTGGGCCTGCATGTGCCCGGTGGCATGACTGACCGGGAGCTGCTGGCTGCTGCGGATCTGGCCTGCAAGCAGCAAGTGTGGGATCGCTGCATCAACACCAGCGAACGCACCCGCGATGTGATTGACTGGAACCAGCGCTTTCCCATGCCCTTCCACGACGCTGTGATTGCACAGTCCAGGAATATTGGGCTGGATCCTGCATATGTGTATGGCCTGATTCGCCAGGAAAGCCGTTTCATCATGGACGCGCGTTCGCACGTTGGGGCATCGGGCTTGATGCAGGTGATGCCTGCCACGGCGAAATGGACGGCCAAGAAAATTGGCATGACCGACTTTCAGCCCAGCATGATCAATGACCGCGATGTGAACATCGTGATCGGCACGTCCTACCTGAAGCTGGCGCTCGATGACTTTGATGGCTCCATGGCCATGGCAGCGGCAGGCTACAACGCAGGGCCTGGTCGCCCGCGCAACTGGCGCAATGGGCCGGTGCTGGATGGCGCCATCTGGGCAGAAAACGTTCCCTTCACGGAAACCCGCGATTACGTGAAGAAGGTGTTGTCCAACACCACCAACTATGCAGCCTTGATTACTGGCCAACCCCAGTCGCTCAAAGCACGGCTGGGCACCGTAGGCCCGAAGGTGACGACGGCGGAATACAACCGCGATCTGCCTTGAGCTGAGCCCTGAGCCGCGAAGGAAAAAATGGCTGCCTGTATGGCAGCCATTTTTTCTGCAAGCGTGGCTCCACCAACCGCGTTGTGCCGCTGCAGGGTTAGGGCTGGGTGGTTGGCTATGGGGTTACATCAGCCAAGTGCCTGTGCGCTGCACAATGGCGCGCACCACGCTGTACACCGTCAAGGCAGAGGTCTTGGGGTTGGCGGCCAAAGGCTGGCCGCGCAGTGTCAATTCCAGGCTGCCGAAAGCGCCTTGCGCCTGGATGTGGTGCACGTTGGTGTGAACGGCGGGGTCGGCAAACAGGCGCACCATGGTGTGGTCCAGCCCCAGCCCGGCCAGTGCTACCGTAGCAGCCACATTGGCATTTTTCGGGTAGCGCTGGGCTGCTTCACGTGCGCTGCCTTCAAAAATGCACACCGCTTCGTGCAGATTGGCTAGGTCACACAAGGATTCGGCGGGAGTGTCTGCCCAGGCCAAGGGTGGCTTGCGTCCGGTGTAAACCACTTGCTCCAGACCGCCTAGCTTGGCAGCGGACAGGGCATCCATGCCTCCAATCGCGCCGGATACCAGCTGTACCTGGGTGCTGCCCGCTGCGGCGGCGGCCTCCAGCGCTTGGGCCATGCCGGGCGCGCTCAAAGCGCCGATGGAGGCCACGACGCAGGCAATGCCGCGTTGCAGCGCAGGCAGTACGTGCTGCGCAATGGCACTGTGGCCCGCGCATTCCACCAACAAGTCGGGGTGAGCGTCCTGCGGGAGGGTGTGTACGAGCTGTGCGCCGGGAGCCAGCGCCTCCACCGTATGCTGGAGTTCGGTGGTGATGCGTGGCACCACCACCCACTGGGTCTGCACGCTGGGGTGCTGCTGCAACAGTGTCAGTACGCTGTGTCCGATGGCTCCACAACCGATCAGCGCAATTTGCATGGCGGATATCTCCCTTTTTTCTTTGGCTGCTTTTTTTGCGCCGCAGCAACTCCAAAGTAGGTGGGGTGAGTGCGGCGTGCTGGCAGGTCTTTTAACCGATTTCCGCTGCGCTGGGGATGAAGCCGGCGGCCTAGCGAGTGCTGATGCGCGCAGTCTTCAGCGGTTGTGCAGCGTGGGTATACCGTCATGCAGGGTAATGGCTGCCGCACCGCTGCCTACCAGTTCTTGGATCAGCTGATCCAGCCATGCCTGCGGCGTATGTGCAGTGAAGTATTGGGCGTGCAGCAGCCCGACGTAGGGCGTTTGCAAGCACCAGTCATGAACTTGCTGCAGGGGCAGGGCTTGCCACTCCAGCAGCTTGTACTTGAGCAGCACCTTGGCTGCGTAGCGGGCGTGGCGCTTGGGGTGCTGTACAAAGCCTTGCAGGCGTTGGCGGGCCGTGGCCAGTGCGCTGGCAACATCGCTGAACATGGGGCCGTGCCCGGGTAGCACCAAGGCGGGTTGCAGGGCATCAATCACATCCAGCGTGGCGCCCACTTCTTCAAAGGCTTGAATGCCTTCAATTTCAGGGAAAACCACGCCAAAGCCGTTTTCCCAAAGGGCATCGGTCGAGATGAGAATGCGTCGTTCAGGCTCGAACAAGATGATGGAGTGCGGGTCATGGCCCGGTGCGGCATGCACCTGCCATGTTTGCGTGCCCAACTGCATCGTGGTGCCTGGTTGCAGCACATGCTGTGCGACAAAGGGTGGGCACTCTTGGCCTGTGGGCGTGTAGCTCAGAGCCTCCGGGTTCCATTGCGCAACATGGGCAGCCTGGCCGGGGGCAATCCATGTCTGTACGCTGGGCCACTGTGCTTGCAGTGCGGCATTGCCGCCGCAGTGGTCGCTGTGCAGGTGGGTATTGAGAATGCGGGTGAGGGGCAGGCCACGGAGCGTGCCGCGAACCAAGTCCACGGTTTGTGCAGCATGCGCGCAGTAGCCGGTGTCGACGATGGTGGCGCTGTCCGCTTCCACAAACACGACGTTGTTGGCAGACAGCCAGCCCCGCTCCAGAAAAAACATACCGGGCCAAAGGCCCGGTGTTGTGCAGAGGTCGGGCATGGTCAATGGGGTGCTGGGGCCTTGGCTGCAGAAGGGGATGTGCGTAGTTCGCGGCGCAAAATCTTGCCCACATTGGTCTTGGGCAGCTCTTCCCGAAACTCGATGTATTTGGGGCGCTTGTAGCCCGTCAGGTTGTCGTGGCAGTAGCGCATCAAGCGCTCTTCGGTCAGGGAAGGGTCGTTCTTGATGACAAACACCTTGATCGCCTCACCAGAGTGCTCGTCGGGTACGCCCACGGCGGCGCATTCCACCACGCCGGGGCACAGGGAGATGACGTTTTCCAGCTCATTAGGAAAGACGTTGAAGCCGCTGACCAGAATCATGTCTTTCTTGCGGTCAATGATCTTGGTGTAGCCACGCTCGTCCATCACGCCAATGTCGCCGGTGCGCATGAAACCATCGGCAGTGAAGGCCTTGGCGGTTTCTTCGGGCTGGTTGTAATAGCCGCGCATGACATTCGGGCCTTTGATGCAGATTTCACCGTTTTGCCCTTGTGGGACATTGTTGCCATCGTCATCTTTGATAGCGATGTCAATGCCCGGCAGGGGCAGGCCAATCGTTCCGCTGAAATGGGTGGCAGTGACGGGGTTGTTGGTGCCAATGGCACAGGTTTCGCTCATGCCCCAGCCTTCGATCATCACTTTGCCGGTCACTTTTTGCCATTGTTTGGCCGTGCCTTCCGAGGCGGCCATGCCCCCTGCCTGAGAGACGGCCAACTCGGAGAAGTCGAGAGCACGGAATTTCTCGTTTTGCAGCAAAGCGTTGAACAAGGTGTTCACTGCTGGCAGCGTATGGAAGGGGCGCTTGCGCAGCACTTCGACAAACTTGGGGATGTCGCGTGGATTGGGAATCAGGCTCAGGCTGGAGCCTTGGCGCAGCGCCAGCAGCAACAAGGTCAGCGCAAAGATGTGGTAGAGCGGCAAGGCCGCAATGCTGTGCAGCTTGCTGAGGTTGGCTTGCCCCTGGTAGGCCGGTGCAAACCACGCCTCTGCCTGCAAGGTGGCGGCAATGATGTTGCGGTGGGTGAGGACGGCGCCCTTGGACAGACCTGTGGTGCCGCCGGTGTATTGCAAAAAGGCAATGCTGTCGTGGTTGACTTGGGGTTTGCGCAGCGGCTTGCCAGCGCCCATGGACAGCGCCTTTTTGAAGGGCGTGACGTTGCGGCCGTCCAGCGGGATCTCGAACTTGGGCACCATCTTGGCGAGATGGCGCACGGCAAACGTGATCCATGCGCCATAGGCTGCGCCCAGCAGATCGCCCATGGAGGTCATGCACACATGCTTGATCGGGGTGCGCGCAATCACCTCCGCCAAGGTGTGCGCAAAGTTCTCCAAAATGATGATGGTGGTGGCGCCAGAGTCTTTGAGCTGGTGCTCCAGCTCACGTGCGGTGTACAGCGGGTTGACGTTGACACAGGTGTAGCCTGCGCGCAGCACCCCCGCCATGCTGACGGCAAACTGCGGAATATTGGGCAACATGATGGCGACCCGGGCGTCTGGCTCCAACTGCAAGCTTTGCAGCCATACGCCCAGTTGCTGCGAGAGCTTGTCCAACTCGCCGTACTTCATCCAGACATCCATGCAGACGCAGATAGGCTGGTCGGCGTATTTCTTCAATGAATCTTCCAGCAGCTCCACGACCGAGGTGTACTCCTCAGGCTTGATGTCGTGGGGAACACCGGCGGGATATTCTTTCAGCCACAGTCGATCCATGTCAGCGCCTTTCATTGCAGAAGTTGCATTGCTTGCAAACATTCTTGGTGGCTGCCCCCGATTTGGGCATGGGGCTTTACCTAGGAAACCGGGCAACAGAGGGTTAGCACGGGCACGGCAATAGCAAAATAAATGCGTGAGGTAATGCTTGTTTGCAAAAATCTGCGGTTAAGTCTTATATATGACTGATTGCATACCTAAAATTCGACCACATGACTGCAGAACACACCCTCGATAAGCTTGACCGTTCCATCCTGCGCCGGCTGCAGGAAAACGGCCGTGAAACGTATGACGTCATTGGCGAACAGGTGGGCCTTTCGCCCAGCGCGGTGCTGCGCCGTGTCAAGCGGCTGGAGGAGGCTGGCGTGATCGAGCGCTATGTGGCACTGGTGCCGCCCGAAAAAGTGGGGCTGGGCCTGACGGCGTATTTGAATGTGCGTCTGGAAAAGAGCTCGGAAACCCACAAGCGCAACCCCATGGATGCGTTCAAGCAAAGCGTGCAGAACTGGCCCGAAGTGGTGGAGTGCGCATCGCTGACTGGCGAGATGGATTACCTGCTGCGCGTGGTGGTGGCGGACATGCAGCACTACAGCCGCTTCATCATGGAAACCTTGCTCAAACACCCCAGTGTGTCTGACTGCAAAACCAGCTTTGTGTTGGACCGCGTGAAGGCCACCACCTCGGTGCCTGTTTAAAAAAGATAGCTGTTTGCGCTCATATAACAAGGTATTCAGATGGTTTTTGTTTTGAATTCGCCGCAAATAAAGCGCTAGCAGCTCACTTTTTAATCTAATGTTGTAAACAGCACCTGAGTGGTGCTGTTTTTTGTGGTGCAAAAGCTGCGCTGTGCAGGCGCAATGCTGGCAAGTTTGCACACCCTAATATCCAGGGCAAAGGTTTTATGTTGCAATGCAGTAAATTCACGTAAACCCTAGGTTTGCGCAGTGCACAAGATGGTTATCCATGTGTGGTGCAATGCCTGCAACACCGAGCCAAGCCTCTTGCACAGGACTTTGACCATGACAGAGCCCCTCCGTTGGATCACTTCTCCTTGGAAAGCCAGCAAGCAATGGCTGCGCAAGGCATCGGCCAAGCGCAGTGTGCCCAGCATGGTGCCGATTCGCGAACTGTCGGAGCGCCATCGCGCGCGCATCCGTGCGCACCTGCTCAAGCTCGATGAAGGTGACCGCTACCTGCGCTTTGGCTATGCCGCCAACGATGAGCAGGTGGTGCGGTATGCCGACAACCTGGACTTTGCGCGCGACGATATTTTTGGCATTTTCAATCGCCGCCTGGAACTGATTGCCATGGCGCACCTGGCCTATGTGGATCTGGCCGAGCACAGCAATTGCGCCGAATTTGGTGTATCCGTGCTGAAAACCGCCCGTGGCCTGGGGCTGGGCACCCGCTTGTTTGCGCGCGCCATGCTGCACTCGCGTAACAAGGGCGTGGAGATGATGTTCATTCATGCACTGAGCGAAAACACCCCCATGCTCAAGATTGCACGCAATGCGGGTGCCCGCGTCAAACGCGATGGCACGGAGTCCGAGGCCTATCTGCAGCTGCCCGCACCGGGTCTGGACAGCCAGGTCTCCGAGCTGTGGGACAACCAGGTCGCAGAGGTGGATTACCAGTTCAAAAAACAGGCCAAGCAGTTTTGGAGCATCTTGGCCGATGTGCAGGAAATTCGCCAAGGCATGCGCGAAGGGCGCCACAAATCATCGCCCTAAAAAAGCGTAGCTAGCGGGGCTGCCTGCAGGCTGTCATGGAGGGCACGCGGGAATCCGCTATCCTTGTGCCCCTATTCACTACCGCACGTCCTGCACTGTAAGACTGTGTCTGACCCGCATCCTGCGCGCCATGCTGAGCGCGAAGACAAGCGCACTTTTCTGCAAAAAATTGTCGAATTCATTCATCCAGGGCTGGATTCCAAGGATGAGCTGATCGAAACCCTGGCGGAAGCCGAAGACAACGAGGTCATTGGCACCGAAGCACGCGTCATGCTTGAAGGCGTGATTCGCATGGCAGACCGCACCGCCAGCGACATCATGGTGGCCGCGCCCCGCATGGATGTGCTGGACATCGAAGCCCCCTATGCGGAGATGCTGGTGCAGGTGATTCGCACGGCCCACTCGCGTTTCCCGGTCTACGAAGGCGAGCGTGACAACATCATTGGCATTTTGATGGCCAAAGATTTGCTCAAGCTCCAGCGCTCTCCCTCCATGAATGTGCGGGCCTTGCTGCGCGCTGTCACGTTTGCGCCCGAGACCAAAGGGCTGTATGACCTGCTGCGCGAGTTCCGCGCCAACCGCAACCATATGAGCATCTTGGTGGATGAGTTTGGCAGCGTCGCTGGCTTGGTCACGATGGAAGACGTGCTGGAAGAAATTGTGGGTGAAATCGAAGACGAGTTCGATGTGCCCGAAGAAGATGGCGATATTTTTGCGCTGGCGGACAACACCTACCGTGTGGCAGGCCATACGCCGCTGGAGCGCGTGGAAGAGGAATTCCAAGTCACATTCCCCCGCGAAGACGGCGTGGATGAATTCGACACGATTGGTGGCTGGGTCAGCCATGAAATGGGCCGCTTGCCCAAACGTGGAGAGTCGCTGCAAGCTGCGGGGCTGAAATTGACGGTGCTGCACGCCAAAGGCGGTGCGGTGCGCTGGTTCCAGGTGACCCGTGCATCCGATGAGGGGCAGCAGGAGCACGCTGCATGAGGGAGGCCGCTTGGGCGTCAGCACCGCCTGTCCGGCCCTGGGGCTGGATGGTGGCCATGGTCGCTGCGGGCGCACTGCAGGCCGCATCGCTGGCGTGGCCGTCCAACGGCCAGCCGCTGTGGTGGCTGCAACTGCTGTCGCTGAGCGTGTTGTGTGCCGCTGTGCACTGTGCTCCGAATACCAAGCAAGCAGCATGGCAGACGGGCCTGTTTGCTACGACGTGGCTGGCCGCCACTTTTTGGTGGCTGTTTATTTCCATGCACACCTATGGCGGCTTGCCTGCGCCTTTGGCGGTGCTTGCAGTGTTGGCGCTGGCTGCCTTTTTAGGCAGTTATTACGCTGCGGCGCTATGGCTATGGAAGCGCTGGGCGCGCAGCGGCTGGCAAGCCATCATCACGTTTGCTGCATGCTGGACGCTGGCAGAGCTGGCGCGTGGCACGCTGTGGACGGGTTTCCCTTGGGGCGCTATCGGCTATGCCCATGTCGAGGGGCCGCTGTCCGTCTGGCCGCGGTGGCTGGGGGTGTATGGCACAGGGCTGTTGGCCGCAGCCTTGGCGATGGTCTTGGTGCAGTGGCGGGCGTTGTGGCAGCGCAAATGGCTGCTGGCTGGTGCAAGTCTGACGCTGGTGGTGGCTTGGCTGGGAGCAGGCTGGAGCCAGCAACAGGCCCGCAAGGCGGAGGCCCCTGCGCGCCAGCCGGTGCGTGTGGCCTTGTTGCAAGGCAATATTGCACAAGATGAAAAATTCATTCCCGGCAGTGGGGTCGAACAAGCTCTGCAGTGGTATGGCGAGCGTTTGCTGCAACCGCAGGCTGATCTGGTGGTAGCACCAGAAACGGCCATCCCGTTGTTGCCACAGCAACTGCCCGATGGGTATTGGGACGCGATTTCAGCCCCGTATAGACAGCCCCACAGCACGTCGGCTGCATTGATCGGCATCCCTTTGGGCAATGAAGTGCAGGGCTATAGCAATGCGGTCGTGGGCTGGATTCCCGGGGAGATGCCAGAATATAGGTACGACAAGCACCATCTGGTGCCCTTTGGTGAGTTCATCCCTCCCATGTTTCAGTGGTTTGTTCGTATGATGAACATTCCGCTGGGTGACTTCTCTCGCGGCAGTGTGGGACAGGCATCCTTCATGTGGCGTGGTGAGCGCTGGGCCCCCAATATTTGTTACGAAGACTTGTTTGGCGAAGAATTAGGAGCACGCTTCGCTGATGCTTCTAAGGCTCCGACGGTATTTGTCAATGTCAGCAATATTGGCTGGTTTGGGGACAGCATTGCGGTGGATCAGCATTTGCAGATCAGTCGCATGCGCGCTTTAGAGTTTGAGCGCCCCATGCTGCGCGCCACCAATACCGGGGCTACGGCGGTGATTGACCACCGCGGTACGGTGCAGGCGGCTTTGCCGCCCTATACCCGCGATGTGCTCTTGGCACAGGTGCAAGGGCGAGACGGAGTGACACCTTTTGCTCGCTGGGTGTCGCACTGGGGGCTGTGGCCGCTGTGGCTGTTTTGCGTGGCCGTCGTAGCTTGGAGCGCCAAGCAACGCAAGAAAATTTGAGCAAACAGGGTGTGATTGCTACGTTATGTGAAGATTGCGAGGGCTTTCACCCGACAAGCTAGCTGTGAACTTCCATAATGTGCGGCTGTGCGCAGCACATGTATAAACTGTCGCGATTACATACACGAGAAACCAAGTAGCGGCTCAGCCGCTGCGGAGCAAGTTAGAAAATGGCTGAATCTTTTTCCTATGAACAACTGATCGCTTCTGGTGAAGGCAAGTTGTTTAAGCCCGATAGCGGACGTTTGCCCCTGCCTCCCATGCTGATGTTTGATCGCATCACCCATATCTCTGAAGATGGTGGCGCGCATGGTCTGGGCAAGATCGTGGCTGAATTGGATGTCAACCCAGATCTGTGGTTCTTCAAGTGCCACTTCCAAGGTGACCCCGTCATGCCTGGCTGCCTGGGCTTGGATGCCATGTGGCAGCTGATTGGCTTTTACCTGACGTGGCTGCAGTTGCCAGGTCGTGGTCGCGCACTGGGCGCAGGCGAAGTGAAGTTCACGGGCGAAGTGGGCCCCGATGTGAAGCAAGTGCGCTATGAAATCGACATCAAGCGTGTCATCAAGCGCAAGCTGAACATGGCGATTGGCGATGCACGCCTTTTTGCGGACGACAAGGAAATTTACGTGGCCAATGACTTGCGCGTGGGCTTGTTCCTGCGCGAAGGCGATGGTCAAGGGACTGCGGCATGAAAAAACGCGTAGTGATCACGGGCGCGGGCATTGTCTCGTGCATTGGTAACGACTTGGCGACGGTGGAGACTTCGCTGCGCGAAGGTCGCTCCGGCATCAAAGCCATGCCCCAGTTCACAGAGCTGGGCATGCGCAGCCAAGTGGCTGGCATTCCCGAGATCGACGTGGAAGCGCGCATTGATCGCAAGCAATTGCGTTTCATGGGCGATGCTGCTGCATACGCGCAAATTGCACTGGAAGACGCGATTGCACAAGCCGGCCTGCCTCCCGAGATGGTGAGCCATCCCCGCACTGGTCTGATCATGGGCTCGGGCGGCGGATCGCCTGCGAACCAGATTGAAGCGGCAGATACGTTGCGCGAAAAGGGTATTCGCCGCGTAGGCCCCTACCAGGTCACGCGTTGCATGAGCTCGACCGTGTCGGCGTGCCTGGCCACCAACTTCAAGGTCAAGGGCATCAACTACTCCATCACTTCGGCGTGCTCTACATCGGCGCACTGCATTGGTGCTGCAGCCCAGCAAATTGCGTGGGGCATGCAGGACGTGATGTTTGCCGGTGGTGGCGAAGAGCTGTCCTGGGGCATGTCACTGCTGTTTGATGGCATGGGTGCCATGTCCAGCAAGTACAACGAAACGCCTGAGAAGGCCGCCCGTGCGTACGACGCGAACCGTGATGGCTTTGTGATTGCGGGCGGCGGTGGTGCGGTAGTGCTGGAAAGCCTGGAGCACGCGCTGGCGCGCGGTGCCAATATCTTGGCAGAAGTGGTGGGCTTTGGTGCTACCAGTGACGGCGAAGACATGGTGGCACCTTCGGGTGACGGTGCGGTGGCCTGCATGAAGCAAGCCATGGAGACCATTGACGGCTCCATCGACTACATCAACACACACGGCACATCGACCCCTGTGGGCGACATGCAAGAAGTGCGTGCGATGCAAACGCTGTTTGGTGATGCGGTGCCACCTTTCTCGTCCACCAAGTCGCTGACGGGCCACTCGCTGGGTGCAACCGGTGTGCAAGAAGCCATTTACTGCCTGATCATGCTGAACAAGCAGTTCATTGCTGGCTCCGTCAACGTTGAAACGCCGGATGAAGCCTTGGGCACGATGCCCTTGGTGACCAAGACGCGTGATGCACAGTTGAATCAAGTGTTATCCAACAGCTTTGGCTTTGGCGGCACCAACGCTTCGCTGGTCTTACGTCGCTGGACAGGCGCTTAATTTACGTGCCTTGATCCATCAAGAGCGGTGGTGCTTGGGATAGATATCACCCGGGTGCCGCCGCTTTTATCATTTGCCGATTGCTTGCCTGAACTGCCTGTTGCCTATGAAGCTCGCTATCTTGGACCGGATTGGCACCCTCAATATTGAGGGTGAGGACTCCATTGTGGCGCTCAAGGACTGGGCACCCCAAGACGGGGTGCTCGAAGCGGTGGCACAGCTCAATCGTGGTGGCTGGCATGTGGCACTGGCTACCAATCAGCCTGGTCTGGGGCGGGGCAGCTTTGATGTGAATGACCTCAATGCCATCCATTTGCGCATGCAGCG